>JAFGKK010000067.1 GCA_016928575.1 Anaerolineales bacterium | reverse complement strand
CGGAAAAGCAGGTCAGGGAAGCGGAACGGAGGAAAAATCAGGCAGACCGAAAGGGTGAATACGGATCTTCCTTTTTCTTTTTTTCGCGCCGCGCCTGGATTCTCACGCGAAAGCCGGAATGGGCATTTTAAAAACCACTTTTTGCAGGGGAGTCATATGAAGAAAGGAACTTTTTTCCCTGATGGTTATCGCTTCCTTTTTTCTGTATCCGCTTGGTCTGGCTATTCCCAGGGAATAAACAGAACATATCGTCACCGGAGTTCTTGGTTGTGTTCGTCACCCCGGCACCCGCCTTCGCGGAGCCGGGGTGTTCGAAACCGGGGTCCAGTGTTTTTCGATCATTCAATGTCTGTCGGTTAAATTTACCCCCGGTGAAGAACACGCCGAGTGCTGGCGCAGGCATAGAAATACCTGGTTAAGTAGATACTTTTTTCCTTTCATCTCCCCCTTCTTTATGGTTTTGGATTCCGAAAAATATCCCCGAGGCGAGAGGTTGGAAAGAAACCGCCTTCGCGTGTCGATTGTCCAGACCGTCAACCAGCCGGTTTCCCAAGCTGACGCCGCAATTGGAAAACAACCATCACGCATTGTTAACCGCCGTTTCTTTCCCACTAACCATGGATTAAGAATAAAAACTCTTGGAGTAGCCGTCCGCATCATGGTTGTCGTTTGCGTCGGTCTGGTCGAGGCTTGCCCGTTCGGCACGGCGGGTGTCGCGGTATTTGTCAAATTCCCTTTTTGCATCGGCCGAGGCGTCCCGGCTGGGGTTTGGGAAACTAATACGGTCGATGTGAGTTTCGGCTTCTTCGTCCGGGTCCGGCGGATCGGCCGGATGGGAAAATTGGCGACGCCGCCCGCCTCGGGGCTGACGGCCCAAGGGTCGATTGCCTGGGCCCGGCTGACGGATTCTGCCGGAAAAGCAAGCAACGACAGGACGGGAAAAGAGCCAAGCACATTAACCGTCCAACGGTTTGCCTGCGAATCTGTGTTTGTCGTTCGTCGTTTCATCCATCCTACCGTTTGTCATTTTCATCGGAGACGCGCGACGGCATTCGGATGTGAATAGTCTATGCGTTTTACATCGGTATGGAAGGATTTCCACGTGCCAGTTTTAACACAGGACATAAAAATCGCCGGTGTTTCTTGCCTGCGTTGTTACAGTTTTGTAACAACACCCCGGTACGACGCCATGCGCACAGGATGGCAGGGCGGCAATTCAAAATCTCAGCGGCATGCGTCCGCCCAGCGGCGGTAAAAATAAAAATTTCAGGGGGGGCCGTCGCCGAGGAATTTTTTCTTGCGGAGAGGCTTATCCGTAAATAATCACCACGCCTTTTTGCTCTTCCCAACGGCGTTCCGTTGAAAACATACTTTGAAAAGGTTGACTTGCGGGATGGGGATCTTCATACCCCTTCTTATAAAACAATCGGATCGGACGCGTCATTCTACTCGGATTCAACCTGAGCGGTTGATCCCGAAGTCCAAATACGCACATTACGACCGAATTCTTAATCTGTCCGTGAATATCCTCAGTATGCCTTCATCCTTGGCGCAGGAGAGTGCGGATTGCGGCGCGGGTGTTTCCGTTTACTACTCATGAAAAGAAAAGACTGGATGTGTTTATCCAATCCGTGTATTCCCGAGCGGGTGCTCCCGCAATCCAAATGCCAAGATTGTCGCCGTATTTCCATCATGTTTGGAGATAGCTTTTTAATGGATCTCCTCCACCTACCGTCCTACCGCTTTCCTCACTCCAATCCCCCAAACCCCTTCCCCCTCTCCTGACATAAGTCAGGAGAGGGGGAAGGGGCCAGGGGATAGGGGCGAGGATGGAAAAGTGCAGGATTTCTTCTCAATGTTGAATAGGTTGAGCAGACCCCTTTTTGGTTTATATCCTTCCAAGGAAATTGCGGATTGCGGGACGGGTATTTCCGTTTACTACCCATGAAAAGAAAAGACTGGATGCTTTTATCCAGTCTGTGTGACCCTGAGCGGGTGACGGGATTCGGACCCGCGAATGCTTGCTTGGGAAGCAAGTGCCTTACCTGCAGGCGCCGCTCCTGCAATTCAGCCCTTTTCGATTGTGAAGCGTTCCTCGAAAACGCCGGGGCAAGTGCCTTAAGAAAAAACCGCCTCCGACGTATCGACCGGAAGCGGCTTCGGGTGCTATACTTTTCCTTGCAGGCCGCTTGCCCGGCTTGCTCTTACGGCCCGGACGTTTGCTCGTTCGGGTCGTATTTATCTTATCACTATTTCCGCATTGTTAACCCATTGTTCATCAAGCTTGACTTGTGATGCCGTTCACGAAGTATCCACCCCGCCTTCCCGCCTGTCCTGGGGCTTCCTGTTGCTTCCTGGAGGGGTTTTCAACGCGTCTTCGAGGATGGAGAGCGCCCGTCCGGACCTGACAACCTCGCTGGTGAAGTACAGCACACGCCAGCCGGCCAGGACCGCCAGGTTGTTCTTCTCCGCGTCCCGGGTCACTCCCCACGCCCGGACGTGGGCCCCGCCGGAGTAGAGGCCGCCTTGCACCTCCGCCGCCAGGTGAGCGGAAGGCCAAGCGAAGTCCCACCGGAAACGCCGCGCCGGGATAATCTGCACCTGCCGCGCCGGAACGGGTAAACCAGCCGCCTTGATTTGAAACGCCAGCTCATTTTCAACCTCCGATATTCTGGGAACCATGTTCCGCTTCTAACCGCGCCAGCGGTCCCCAAACACCCCGTGCTTTATAACGCCCCAATTCGGAAGGCGTAAGCGGGCGCCGTTTGACGATTTCTTCTTCCGTTTCATTGATAGCAAGCGATACTTCGTCATCCGACCGGGGAGAGGTGGCGCGGGCGGCGCGGGGTTGCTTTTTTGCGCCGCGCAGCGCAGCCCCTTCCGTGATTTTCGGCGGGCTGTCTTCTTCAGATAAAGTCTTCTTAAATACAAAGTCTTCTTCTAGTGACATTTCCGACATGCTTTTTATGCTCGAAATGTCACCATCCATAGTGACATTTCCGACATGCTCCGCACCTATGGATAACTCCGGGGCGTCTTCCTCGCGCCAGCCCTCATCACAATACCGGACGTAGGAATTGACGCGGTACCGGTTTACCGGCTTCCGCCCGTGCGCCGCTCCACCGCGTTCCACGGAGATTATTCCCATCGCTTTCAATTCCTTTATCGCGCGGATTACCTGCCTCCGTGAATAATCGGTTTCCTTAGCCAAGGTTTCCATCGAAGGCCAGCATTCGCCCTCGCGGTTCATGTGCTCCGCCAGGTCAAAGTAAACCGAGAGCTTACAGCCCTTCAGCTTCGCCAGCGTCTCGCGCCGGAAAGCCGTATCCAACTTGATAAACCGGGGTTGCCAGACTTCACGCCCGTCCTGGGTTACGGCCTTTGCGATTTCGTGGGGGAGATAATCATCTTTCCGCATCGGCTTATATCGGCAGCGCCAATTGCGCCGGTTCGCCCTGCCGTTGGATGTGCCAAACGTGTAAGGCTGCAGCAAGCTGTGGTTCCCAGCCGCCCCGATGGACGGGGAACGCATGACGAAGAAATTCTTCCATCGTTAGGCGATAGATATCCCCCCCGCAAATCACTTCCAGCCTTTCCACCCCGGCCGCCTGCGCTGCGCGTATTGCCTCCACCGCCCACGCTATGGCCGGTGGTATCCGTAGGAATCCTGAGGGTTGAATTTGCTTTCGGAGAGTTTTTCCGACAATCTCTCCGATACAGCGGCTTCCCACGAAGAGGGGTTTTCCATGGATGGGGATTGGCTTTCGCTCCTTGGTAGTAGTGCTATACTGAGTAAGCATCGTAAGTGTCCTTCCTATGCCGCCCGGCCTGTCACCGGACGGTGGTTTTTTAAGCTTGGTTGCTCATCGGTTGCGTCATGGATGGTTGGGGGGTTGGATTTGACTTGGGGAGAAGACCGCGCCGTTTCAATCGTTCTCGAATAACCGCCGCCGCTTGCTTCTTTGTCGTCCTGCCTTCACTTCGAGACAAACGCTCAAGGGCGGAATGTTCCAATTCACTTAAGATAATTTCTACCTTGGGCATGGTTGACCTCCAGAAAAAGAAACCGGGTTACTGCATAATCACAGTAACCCGGCGAGGGGGTCAAATAAAAGGTCATTTAAGGGGTCATTTTCGCAGTCCTAAATCACGCTTTATCTGTACTTCGCTCATGTCTTCCCTTTCCGCTATCTCGCTAATAGTCATCCCCTGAGCACGCCAGTGATGGACGCGTTTTTTTCGCTCTTCTATTTTTTGTTTTAACCGGCTTGACTGTCCTTTTATTTTCAATTGAGCATGCTCAGGCTGCTCCGGCCACTTATCTTTTATCTTCCGCAATAAATCATTCTCGTAATAATCGACTATCGTTTCCGGCCCGCTAACTTGAGAAGTAATCTCGAATTGCTCAGCATCCACTTTTACGAACGAAAAATTAATAACTACCTTTTCTATCTTCGGTAATATCTCATTATGAAAATATTCTACCTGTGCCGCTGGTCCTGTATAAGACGGAGGCGGGGTAAGTCCTGGAGGCATAGAGTAATTACCCTTAGTCGTAATCTCCACCCTTGCGTCATCCAGCCCGCCGGATGGTAAAGGAATGTCTAGGAGGAAGATACCCTCATCCGGGGAGGAGAATCTTTTTCGGGATTGAATTATCTCAAGCTGAAACCACATCCAAAATTCACGGGGTGTACACTTCCGAATAATTGGGTCATTTTTTTTATACATCTTTCACCCTCCAAAAGAAAAGAACCGCCCGCGATATGCGAACGGCTCTCTTTTATGCTATGCTTGCTTTCGTCGGAGCGCTCTCATCGCTTTGGCCGCCGCCCCGGAGATTCGCGTCTCGCGGGGCAGTTCTTTTTCTATGTAATTAATTGAGAAAAAGTAATATCAATGGCATAGTTACTTCCAACTCTCAAGATACAGAAAGCACTGCTGCTGTAAATCAAGAATCGAATCGCGGCTGGCAATTCCATCATTGAAAGTCACTATGTAAACCCACAAATAATCCCCATAAATTCTATGAATTGCCGCGTCCGAATTTCTCCAAATGAGTTGCCAATCGGCGATAAGATTGGGCCCATCGTCATGACTAACCCATTCAACCAATGCTTTTGAGACCGTTTCGTTACTAGTGAAATCTACTTTCGGGAATGGCAAATTGCAGTAGGCGGCATTCTGGAGAATTTTTAAATTCGCATTCTCCTCATTCAATTCTATGTTAAGCGCCTCAAGTGTACTGCGAGACGAATCCAATTGTTGGTTCTCGGCCGTTAGCGTCGAAACCGCCTCTGTAGATAAACCAAATTGACGCTCTTGTGTAGCATCTGCAGCGGAGGACGCAGCGGTGTCTGTTTGCTTTTGAAAAGAGAGTGCATTACGCGTTTGCCCCAATTCCGAATTTGTACTAATCAAGAAACCCGACAATATTCCGATTATAACCACAGCCACTACGGCTATTCCTATTGCTACATAGCGTTTCATATTTCCTCCTTCAATTAGTTTAATTCCCCTGTTTATATGCTCCTTTGTTCGGCCATAGTTTCCAAGGATGAGTATAAACCTATTGGGTGTTTTCGATTCCTCCTATAACCAACTATCCGCACCGTGCGCCCGGTGTTCCGATAGCACGTCATCGGTCAAGAGATTACAGTAAATCGCCGTCGTGCTCACATCTGCGTGCCCGAGAATTTTCTGCAGGGTGATAACGTCCATACCAGCCGTCAGGGATTGCACTGCGCAGGTCCGCCTGAGCATGTGCGGGCTGATGGGAAAGCCTGCCCGCTTGCCCAACCTTACAAACACGCTCCGAAGGCCGAAGGCCGTTATTCGCATTCCCTCATCGGTCGTAAATATAGGGTCGGTATCCGCAATCTTACGACCGCGCCGCAGTGCTATCAACGCCCTCCGGGTGCGCGCCCCGATTGCGGTTATCCGTGCCTTGTTCCCCTTGCCCTTGCGTATCAGCACCGCCCCCGTTTGGAAATTCACGTCTCCCCAATTCAGCGCCAGGGCTTCGGCCCGTCGAATGCCGCTATCCACGAGAAGTAAAAGGATTGCCCTATCCCGCGCCGTGGGTACGGCTTTTAATGCTTTACGAAATTGCTCCGGCGTGAGAGAGGGAAGCCGTTTCTTTTCGAGTCTTGGCATTTGAAACGTCACGGCATCGGTAAGGTATTTTTCCGCCAGCCAAAAACGGAGAAGCGTTCTCACGCCCCGCGCCTTCGCATGGAGGGTTGTATCCTTCGCCTTGGGCATTCCCGCCAACCATTCCCGGACGTGAGAAGATTTAACTTCTTCGGGGTGCTTGACGTTCTGCCTCTCCAGCCAAGTGATAAACGCTCCGGCCGAATAGCGGTAGTGTTCCAAGGTTGCGGGAGTGCATCGCATCGCCTCGCGCGAGAGAAGAAAATCCTCGAAGGCTTGCCGTATCGGGGAAGTGCTGAGGGTGAGATTAACCGACGTTCGAATCGGGGAAAGCAAGTGCCCTTCTCGCATGACTCCTCCGATGAGGAGACTTCACACACGAAAAGGGCACCGCGTTTTCTCTTCCTGAGCGGGTGACGGGATTCGGACCCGCGAATGCTTGCTTGGGAAGCAAGTGCCTTACCACTTGGCTACACCCGCAACGATCGTCCTGCGCTCAGCCCGTTGATTATAGCCAGCCGCCGGGAGCGAGTCAACCTTTTTACTTCGGGCGCGGCAGCGATCCCCGCGGCGTGTCCATCACGGTCCACCCCAGCCGTTCGATGTCGGTCCGCAGGGCGTCGGCTGCGGCGTAGTCCCCCGTGCGGCGCGCCCGCTCGCGGCGCGCGATCATTTCCGCGACCTGCGCCGGCGGGACGGGGACCGTTTCTCCTGCCGATCGGCGGTCGGAAACGTCCTTCCAGACGTCTTCCCCCGCGCCGAACGGCTTAGACGGCATGCGGTATTCACCCAATTCCTCAAGCGGGAATTCCTCTCCCGCCGGATGAACCCGTTCCTCTCCGCCGCGCAGGACGGTGACGGCCCCCCTTCCTTCCACGCTGGCCCGGCCCGACTCCCAATTCAGGATCGCCGCCGTGTGCTCGTCCAATCCGAGAACCGCCGCCTCCGGGGGGAGCATACCCAGCATCACGTCGAACCGTTCGCGCCCGATAAAGCATCGGCTGGTGTCCAGCTCTTCCCCGCCGTCGGTGTTGTTCCAATGCGAGACAACCGCCAGCTTCCACCCCAATCCGGCGAACAGGTCCAGCCCCGGCTTCCATTCGGGATCCTCCCCGACTTTAAAGATTTCATAGACCGGGAGGGTGAAGGCGCCGACAGCCAGCGCGGCGGCGCTGGCCAGCACCAAACCGGCTCCTTGCTGCCAACAGGCGAGCAATTGCCTCCATGCCAGGCTGCCGCGCAGCTGCCGCACGGCGTAGGTCGGGCTTCCAGCTCCCAGGTAAATCCAATCGGCATGCGCCAGCGGCTGCAGGATTTCGGGCGCGTCCGGGCTGAACGCCGTCCCTTTCCTGCGCGCCGGGATGACGTCGACCCGCGGTGAAAACTCGCCCGCCCGCAGCGTAATGTAATCCCCCACCCGCCCGGCTACCCGGGCGGAGTTGAGTTCAAAACCCGCCGGAGTCTCCAGGATGGCGATTCGGAGGCCGTGCGGCGTGGACGAGAATAATTTTCGGTAGACAATCCCCCCGCTTGGCGAGGTTTCTCCGGAACTGATGATGGCGACGTTTCCCAGAGACATCTCCGCCCTCCGCGCTGAGTTTACCATTTAATCCCCGGCCCATCCCCACCCCCGGGAACCGGCCGCCCCCGTGTGCCGGCGCGACGGTTATATAATAAGAAATCCATGAATCCGCCAGTCCTTCCCCTTGGACAGACAACCCTAAGGGTTCCGCCGCTCGGGATCGGAACCTGGGCATGGGGCGACAAGATGTTCTGGGGGTATGAGCAAGGCTATCACGAAGCAGATATCCGCGCCGCCTTCGATGCCTGCCTGCAGGCGGGAATCGGCTTCTTCGACACCGCCGAAGTGTACGGGCTCGGAAAATCGGAAACCTTGCTCGGGAAGTTCCTCGCCCAAGGGAACCGCCGGGCGGTCGTCGCCTCCAAGTTCTTCCCTTTTCCGCACCGGCTGGGCAAGGGCAGCCTGCTCCGCGCCTTGCGCGGCAGTCTGCGGCGGCTCGGACTGGATCGCATCGACCTGTACCAGATACACGGACCCCTTCCCCCGGTTCCCATCCCGGTCTGGATGGACGCGCTCGCCGACGCGGTTCAATCCGGCCTGATCCTTGCGGCGGGGGTCTCGAATTATGACGCCCGGCGCACCCGGGCGGCATACGAAGCCCTCGCCCGGCGCGGAATCCCCCTGGCTTCGAATCAGATCGCGTACAGCCTGCTGGAACGCGCGCCGGAACGCAGCGGCCTGATTTCCCTCTGCCGCGAGCGCGGGATCGCCGTCATCGCCTACAGCCCGCTGATGCAGGGAATTCTCAGCGGAAGGTACTCCGCCCAGGATCCTCCGTCGGGGTTCCGTCGCTTTCGGTTTCCCCGCGAGTACCTGCTCCGGGTCCAGCCGCTGCTGTTCGCCATGCGCGAGATCGGCCAAGCGCACGGCGGCGCCTCCCTCACCCAGGTGGCGCTGAACTGGGGCATCGGCAAGGGCGCGATTCCCATTCCCGGGGTGAAGAATCGGCGCCAGGCGGAGGATGTGATCGGCGCGTTGCGGTGGCGGCTGGAGCCGGAAGAAATAGCGCGCTTGGATTCGGCCGGCGAAGCGGCGGCGAAGCGGTGATCCATGATTCCCTCGGACGATGAATCCGTGATGGAGGAAAAAACTCCGCGCATCCTCGTCACCGGCGTCACCGGCTACATCGGCGGCCGCCTGGCGCCGCGCCTGCTGGAGGCCGGCTACCGCGTGCGGGTCCTGGTCCGCGATCGGGACCGCCTAGCCGGCCGGCCGTGGATCGGCAAGGTCGACGTCGCCGCCGGCGACGCGCGGGAAAGGGCGCCCCTGACGGAGGCCATGCGCGGCGTCGACGCCGCGTTTTTCCTGCTCCATTCCCAGCGCGGGGGAACCGCGTTCCTCGAGCGCAACCTTGCCGTGGCGGAGCGGTTTGCGGAGGCGGCCCGCGCGGCCCAAATCCGTCAGATCATTTTCCTCGGCGGGTTGGGCGATGAAACCGGCGACCGCTCCGGCTTACTCGCCTCCCAGCGCCGGACCGCCGGCGCGCTGCGGCGGTCCGGCGTCCCCCTTACCGAGTTCCGCTCCGGGCCGGTGGTGGGCAGCGGCAGCGTGCTGTTCGAAATCGTCCGCTACATCACCGAGCGCTCGCCGGTGATCCTCTGTCCGAAGTGGCTCTTCACCCCCATTCAGCCGATCGCCATCCGCGACCTTTTGGGATACCTGCTGCTAGCCGTCTGCACGCCGACCGCGCGGGGCAAGGTGATCGAAATCGGCGGGCCGGAGGTGACCACCCTGCTCCAAATGATGCGCGCCTACGCGCAGGAACGCGGCGAGCGGCGCTGGATGATCCCCCTGCCCGCGCACCTGCCTTGGATTTCTGCGCAGTGGGTGCACTGGATGACGCCCATCCCGGACGAGCTTGCCCGCACCCGGATCGAAAGCCTCCGCCGGCCGGCGGTGGTGAACACGCACACGGCCGAAGGAGTCTTCGGTCGTCTGCCGCTGATGCATTACCGCGAATCTCTGCGCCGTGCGATCCAGCGGATGGAACAGGGAAAAGTGGAGACCGCCTGGTCCGACGCGCTGGCCAGCAGCCAGGGGGACCTGCCGCCCGGCCATTTGGAATCCCAAGAAGGGCTGATCCTCGAGCACCGTCAGCGTTTGGCCGCCGCCGCCCCCGAGGAAGTGTTCCACGTGTTCACCTCCCTTGGAGGCGAACAGGGATGGTTCTACATGGATTGGCTTTGGCGCCTCCGCGCCTGGCTGGACCGGCTGGCGGGCGGAGTGGGACGGATCCGCGGCCGCCGGCATCCCCATCAGGTGCGCCCGGGGGACGTGATCGATTTCTGGCGGGTGGAGAAGGTGGACCAAGGGCGGATGCTCCGCCTGCGCGCGGAGATGCGCATGTTCGGATTGGGCTGGCTGGAGTTCCTCGCCCTGCCGTTCGAAAACGGAAAAACCCGCCTGCTGCTTACGGCGTATTACCTGCCCAAGGGATTCCTGGGAATCCTCTATTGGCATTTTCTCAAACCGATCCATTCCGCAATTTTTTCCGGCCTGATTCGCGCCATTTGCCGCCGCGCGGAGAGCCTCTCCAAGATCGCCGCTTAAATCCTCCGAAGCCCGCCGGCGCCGATCCGGCGGTACTCTATCGGCCGCATCCTTCCGCGGCGGGCGTTTAGGCCAAGGTGAATGTGCGGGATTCGGAAAAAGGAAGGATCAGGAAGGCAGGAGGGATTCCAAAGGGATTTCCCCTCCTTCCGGCAGAATCAGGATAAACCGCTCGGCATCCCGATCGACGAGAAAAGCCGTATGGATTTCGGTTATCACGTACGTATTGCGGTTGCGAATGGGGCAACGGTATCCGATGTGCTCCCTCCACGTTTGACCGGCGCCGTTTCGAAATTCCAGCCGGATCCCATCGATGTCGTTGTCGCGCAGCCATTCCTCCACTTCGGCCGCGGCAAGCTGCGGCCCTTTGACGACATTCCATATAATAACGAGGAATTCCTTCGATTCCGGATCTTCCACCGCCACGGAGGTATCTCCGCAACGGTAGACATCCCGGCGGAGGGCTTTGGTGATCCGCAGGGTGGCTTCTCCGACCTGCACCGGCTCTTCGATGCCGGGGATCGGCGTGGGGGAAGCGGTGCGCGTAGGGTATGGAGTATCGGTCGGCGACGGCGTGACGGTAGGGAGCGGGGTGTCCGTGGGCGTAGCGGTCGGCGTGAAGGCCGGTGCGGGGGCGAGCAGGGTGAAATCGCACCCCGCCGAAGCGGCGGCGCACAGGGCGAAGATCAAGAGGTACGCTTTGCCGCGCATTCCTTCCCTTCCGCCATTCCGGTTCCGATGGGATTCTTCACCTGCGAACGATTAAGAAAAACGTCGTTGCTCGGCCAGCGATCGTCATGCCGGCGCCCGCCCTCGGCGTGTTCTTCGCCGGGGGCGATCTCAGCCGGCATCCATTGCCACTTTGAAAAATACCGGACCCCGGCTTCGAGCACCCCCGCTCCGCCCGCTCCCCCCGCTCCCCCCGCTCCCCCCGCTCCGCGAGGGCAGGCGCGAGGGCAGGCGCGAGGGGAGGCGCGAGGGCAGGCGCGAGGGCAAGCGCCGGGGTGACGGGCAGAACCAATAACGCCGGTGATGGTAGGTTGAAATTATTCTGTCAAAATAAACCGCTTGCGCCGTAAGAGAAAATTATATCATGGCCCCTCGACGATTTTCCTCGGAGGGACGGCGGAATCCGCATTCCGCGGATTGCATATATAATCGGATTGTCCCCGCCGCATCGGGAGGCCGTTCCTTGTCTGATACCTTTCCCTCCGCTCCGGATTTCCAACTCGTGGATACCCACAGGTATCCAGTCACCCTGTCCACCTTCCACGGCCATGCGAACCTGGTCCTGGTGTTCAACCGCGGCCTTTCCTGCCCGTTCTGCCGCCGTCATCTTTCCCAACTGCGCCGTGGATACGAGGAGTTCCAGAAGCGCCGGGCGGTGATTCTCGTCATCGACCCCGACCGGCCCGATCAGATCCAGGATTATTGGCAGCGGGAGAACTTCCCCTTTCCGGGTTTTTCGGATTCCGACAACCGCGTCGCCGAACTCTATCAGCAGCGGGTGGACATTTTCGACAAGGGACGGCTGCCCAGCGTGGTCCTCGTGGACCGCGCAAGCCGGATTCGCTACCGATACGACGGCGCTTCCGCGCCGGATCTGCCCTCCAACGACATCCTCCTGGCGGAACTGGACCGCATCAACTGGGAAGTCTCCGATCGATGACGGTCCGCTCCATCGCTCTCGTTCTGCTGTGGGCGGGGATCCTTGCCGGTTGCAGCGAAACCACCCGTTCCCATCAGATCATCCTGCTGACCGACCTGACCGGACCGCAAGCGGCTTCCGGCGAGGGAATCCGGCTGGCCGCTGGAATGGCGCTGGAGGATATGTCTTCCGCGCTGATCCAAGCCGGCTGGCGGATCGACCTCACCGCCGTGGATGCGCCCGATTCAGCGGCAGCCCTCTCCGCCGCCGTGTCCCGGATCGCCGCCCGGTCCGACACACTGTGCGCCGTGCTGCACACCTCGACCGCAGGCAACTTGGCCGCCGCCGAAGTCCTCCATGCGGCCGGAATTCCGGCCGTCCTGCCGGCGGAAACCGCTTCATTTCCAAAAGCCGCCCCGATGCCGGAACTCCTATGGTTGGCTCCGGAAGCCGGCCGGCACGGCGCAGCCGACGCCGAATGGGCCGCCGCACAAGGTTTCACAACGGTGTACCTGTTGGCGGATCCCGAAGGACGTTCCCGGGCCGTCGGCGACGGTTTCCGCCTGCGCGCCTTGCAGCTTGGATTGGACATCTCCGAATATGAGCTCTCGCCGGACCGGCGGACTTCCCCCTGGATCCCTCCCCTGCGCTCGGCGCCGCCACAGTTGGTTTATTCTGCGGGAGACCTGGATTACGCCCCCGTTCTTCTGGCGGATTTGGAAGCCGCGGAATACAACGGCGCCCTGTTCCTCGCGGCCCCTGCGGCGCAAGGTCTTCCTTCGCCGGGGATTCATTCCAACCGCATCGCCCTGTACTACTCACCCGCCGCCCAAGGCATTGAGGCGGATGGCCCAACCGGCTTTTTTGCCGAGGATTTCCGAAACCGCCACGGCGTGGAGCCGCCTCCGCTCGCCGCGCTCGTTTACGATTCCGTCACCCTTTGCCTTCTGCCGTTGATGCAAGGTTCCGCGGCCGATATCCGCCGGCCGCCGCCGCGGGCGGAAATTCTCTCTTATTGGCGGTCCGGCGCGGAGTGGAAAGGGGTCGCCGGCGAATACCTTCTCGCCGGCGGACGGCCAAACCGCGTACCGGTTTTGATTCCCTCAAAGGAACTACCCGGCCGGTGGATTCCGGCGTCCTGAGCCCCATTCGCGGCGAACCCCGACGGTTGTTGACTCTCTCCGGCCGCCGCTGGTGATCCTTGCCGCCGACCCGGGGTTTCGTTTTCCCGGCCGGGATGCTATCATCCTCCCCAAGGAGTGGACATGCTGTTGCAGGAGAACAGCCGGGTATGCATCATCGGCGGCGGCCCGGCCGGCTGCTTCGCCGCCATCCATCTGCTGGAACGCGCCCGCGCGGCTTCGCGGCGCCTGGACGTGCGGATCTTTGATCCGCGCTTTGTCCGCGAGGCGCGCGGGGCGGCGAGCTGCAAGGGCTGCGCCGGGATCGTCTCGGCCAACGCGCTGCTGGCGATGGAATCCATCGGTCTGCAGGTACCCCCCAAGGTGATCCAGGAGACCATCGAGGAATACCGGGTCCACATCCTCGGCAAGGTCATCCGCCTGCCCCAACCCCGGCCGGGGCGCAGGATCCTCAGCGTCTACCGCGGCCGCGGCCCGCGGATCCACGCCGGCGAACCGATCGAAAGCTTCGACGCCTTCCTGCTCGCCGAAGCGCGGGCGCGCGGCGCCGTCTACGTCCCGGAGCAGGTGCGTTCCGTCGGGTGGCAGGCGGGGCCCGTCGTGCACACTGATTCCGAATCGACCGCCGCCGACCTGGTCGTCGTCGCCCACGGCGTCAACAGCCGCCCGGTCCTCGATCCGGTGTACGGGTACGTTCCGCCGCCGGTCGAGATCATGGCCCAGGATGAGATCCCCAAACCCCCCGGCTGGCCGGCCCACACCGTGGCGGCCTTCTTCGGCGATCCCAAAGGCCTGTTGTTCGGGGTGCTGGTTCCCAAACGGGATTACCTCAACGTCTCGCTGTTGGGGCACGGCCTGGGGCCGGACCCGATCGGAGAATTCTTCCGCGCCCAGCGCCAGCCGCTCTCCGAATACCTTCCCGCCGCACCGGAAAGCCGCTGCGGCTGCGGGCCGCGGGTCCCGCTGCAAGCCGCCAGCCGCTTCTTCGGGGACCGGTGGGTGGCGGTGGGGGATTCGGCCGTCGCCCGGCTGTACAAGGACGGGATCCATTCGGCCTTCATCACGTCGCGGCTGGCGATGGACGCGGCCCTCCGCGAGGGCGTCAGCGCCTCGGCGTTCGAATCCGGCTACGCCCCCGGCGCGCGGCGGATCGCCGCCGACAACCGCTACGGTGAATTGTTGTTCGGAATCAGCAACACGATCATGAAAAACACCCGCCTCGCCTCCGCCTTCCTCTACAGTCTGCGGCTCGACGAGCGGCGGCCGGAGCAGAAAAAGATCCTGGCGCGGACGATCTGGGGCATGCTCACCGGCGACGAATCCTACCGGGATCTGTTCCGCATGACGCTCCGGCCGCGCGACCTGGCGGATTGGGGGCGCGACGCCCTCCGCCGCCGATGGCGAGCCGCGCGGATGCGTTGACCCGCGCCGGGGAGGGACACGCATGCGATCCCGTTGGCCGATCATCGGAATTTCGCTTCTCTTCGCCCTGCTCACGTTGATCCCCTATGCAGCCGCGTACGCCTCCGCCGGCGACATGCGCTTTTCCGGATTCCTGTTCAATCCCTACGACGCCGCTTCCTACCTGGCGAAGATGCGCCAGGGGTACGACGGACAATACCTCTACACGCTGGCCTTCACCGAGGATCCCGGCCCGGGCGCGCTGATCTTCTCCTTCTACCTTTTCCTCGGCCACTGCGCACGCCTGCTGGGGTTGCCGCTGATCGTCGTGTGGCACGCGGCGCGGATCCTGGGAGGCGTTTTTTTCCTGACCGCGGCCTGGGAATTCTTCGGCCGGATCGGATTCTCCCCGCGCGCCCGTGCCGCCGCCTGGCTGATCACGGGCTTCGGATCGGGTCTGGGCTTCCTCGCCGTAGTCTTCGGATCCTTCACCGCCGACTTATGGGTGGCGGAATACATTCCCTTCCTGGGGATGTTTACGAGCGCGCATTTCCCGCTGGCAACGGCGCTGGTTCTGCTGCTGGCGATGCGGATCGCCCTGCCGGCCCGGCGCCAATCTCCGCTTTCGCTGGCCTTGGTTTTTCTCTGCGGAACGTCGCTGGGCGCAATCCAGCCGTTCGCCTTTCTTCCGCTTGGGTTCGCGCTCGCGGTTTGGGCGGCATGGATGCGCCTGACCCGCGGCCGTTTTCCGGACGGGTCCCTGGCGGGAATATCCGCCGCGGCGGCGGGGATTCTTCCTTGGATTCTGTACGATTTCTGGATCCTTCGAGCGTTGCCCGCCTTTGCGGACTGGTTCTCGCAAAACCAAACGCCCACGCCGCCGGTGTGGGACATCGCGCTTTCCCTCGGCCTGCCCGGCGCGGCCGTTTTGGTTTCCTTGGCGGACAGGCTGCGGATCAGGGCGCCGTGGCGGGAGCAACTCCGGTCGATCGATGAGAAGCGCTTCCTGCTGATTGTGTGGTTCGCGGTCAACCTCCTCCTCCTCTACGCGCCGTTTTCCCTCCAGCGGCGGCTGATGCTGGGGATGTGGATCCCCCTGGCGGCGCTGGCCGCCCCGAAGCTCGAAGCTTGGGTTTTCCGCCCCTCCCTATCCCGCGGACGCTTGCTGGCCGCCGGCGTTCCCCTGCTGATAACCAACCTGGTTTTCCTGTTGGCGCTCCTGGCCGCGGGGCTTGCCCGCAACCCGGCGCTGTTCCTCAGCCGCGACGAAGCCGCCGCTGCGGATTGGTTGAACGCCAACGCAGGCGGGTCGGTCGTCTTGGCTCCCCCCGAGCTCGGCAAATGGCTGCCCGGTTTGGCCGGCGTGCGCGTGGTCTACGGCCATCCGATGGAGACTCCCGACGCCGTCCGGGCGCTGCGGGACGTGGAGGCGTTCTACCAAACCGCGGATCCGGCGGTCCGGTCGCGCATTCTCGCCGATCGGCGGGTGGAGTATGTCCTCTGTCCGGGGGATCAACCCTCCTGCGGCGCCTCCGCGGACGGCCTACAGCCGCAAGTCTTTTCCTCCGGAGCAATTACGATCCTGCGTGTGACTCCGAATTAATCGCCCCGCGTTGGAAATCCCCGCTTCTGCTCTTTTTTTGTGATTCGGTCCGCCCGCGGCCGTCCATTAACCGAGAGGACGGCGTTTTTGGAGAAACCCATGCAGGAATTGGTTCGTCATCCCGGCGAGTTCCAAGCCGGGATCCAGGGATGCAACGGCCGCATTCCCGCCATGAATATTCCGCTTCACAGACACTCCGGTTCCCAACAACCGGGAACCGGAGTATTCCGCGAGGCCGGCGGATGGGCAAGGGCGGCCGCCTGTCATGAGCTTGGATCGGGACGACGATCCAGAAGCATGGGATTGCTCTTATTGGCCCGCCAATATCCATGCCCCTCTTGACACAAATCCCGTTCGTCCTATAATGAATGAACGTTCGTTTATTTCTTGGAGGAATCCATGGCCAGGAAAAGGGACGTCAAACCAGCGGAGACCCGCGGCGCCATCCTCCGGGCGGCGTATGCGGTGTTCCTCAAGCGGGGCTACCATGCGACAAGCATGCGCGACATCGCCGCCCGGGCAAAATTAAGCGTCGCCGCGGCCTACAACCACTTTAAAAACAAGGACGACCTGTTCGTCGCCGTCCTGCACGAGCACCACCCCTACACCCACATCCTCCCCGCCCTGGCCGAGGTCCGGGGCGATACGGTCGAGGATTTTCTGCGCCAGGCCGCGCGGCGGATCCTCCAGGTCCTGGACCGGGAGCCGGGCTTTCTCCGCCTGATGCTGATCGAAATCGTCGAATTCGACAGCCGCCACATCCCGGCGCTGTTTTCCGATTTCATCCCCCGCCTCGTGGAATTCACCCGGTCGGTGACCCGCAAGCAGGGCAGCCTGCGGCCGATCCCTCTGCCCGTCCTGATCCGCTCGTTCGGCGGCCTGTTCATTTCCTACTACGTATCGGAAATCATGATCTGGAAGTTCCTCCCCAAATCCATGCGGACCGATTGCCTGGACGATTTCATCGAAATCTACCTTCACGGGGTGCTGGCGCCGGCCCCTGCAGGAGCCGTGTGAGCATGTCCCTCCCGCGCCTGCTGGCTCTGATCCGCAAGGAATTCCTCCAAATCCGCCGCGATCCGCGCACGCTGGTGCTGGTGATCGCGATCCCGATCATGAACATGCTCCTGCTCGGGTACGCCGCCACCAACGACGTCCGCAACGTGCCGCTGATCGTCCTCGACCAGGACCGCAGCCCCCAATCCCGCGCGCTGCTCGACGCCTACCGGGCGGCGGATTATTTCCGCCTGATCGGCGACGCGGATTCGGAGGAAGGATTGCGGGCGATGATCGACGGCGGGATCGCCCGCGCCGGGGTGATCATCCCCGCCGGGTACGGGGAGTTGATCTCCGGCGGCGCAAAAGCCCAGATCGCCTTCGTCTTCGATGGCTCGGATCCGACCGTCGCTTCGACCGCCCTCTCGGCCGCCCAAATGATCGGCCAAGCCCACGCCGCCTCCGTCCTGGCCGAACGCATGGCCCGCCGCGGCTCCGTCGCGGCCGTCGAGGCGCCGCTCGAAGTGCTCACCCAGGTCTGGTACAACCCGGATTTGGTCAGCGCCTACTTCTCCATTCCCGGGGTGATCGGTGTGATTTTGCAGGCCCTGACCTCGATCCTCACCGCCACCGCCATCGTCCGCGAACGGGAACGCGGCACGATCGAACAGCTGATCGTCACCCCGATCCGCCCGCTGGAACTCATCATCGGCAAACTCCTGCCGTACGTGCTGCTGTCGTTCCTGAACACCTTTGAGGTGATCGCCCTCGGCCATTGGTGGTTCGGCGTTCCGGTGCGCGGCGATCTCGTGTTGATCGCCCTGCTTTCGGGATTGTTTCTGCTGTCGAGCCTGGGGATTGGAATTCTCGCTTCGACCTTGGCCAACACCCAGCAGGAGGCTATGCTGACCGTCTGGATGACCCTCCTGCCCAGCATCTTCCTCTCGGGCTTCTTCTTCCCGCTGGAAGCCATGCCCCCCGCGCTGCAGATCATTTCCCATCTGACCCCCCTCCGCTACTATCTGGTCATCATCCGCTCGCTGATGCTCAAAGGGGTCGGCATCGAAGCTTTTTCCCGGGAGATCGTCGCCCTCGCGGCATTCGGCGTGGTGATCATGGGAATCGCCGCGCTGAGGTTCCGCAAGCGGTTGGATTAACCGCTTCCCATCTCCGGCAACCGAAGGCCGGGGAGGATTCGGCAATCTAAAATGGATTCAAGAGGTGCAGCCATGAAAGCAAACCTGCGTCGCCTGCTCCCGGCGGCGGCCGTCGTGCTCCTGGCCGGAGCCGCCGCCGCCTGGTATTTTGTTTCCCGCAACGGGTCCCAAACCCGCGGCCCGATCACCGCTTCCGGAACCGTCGAGGCGGTGGAGGTGGTCATCTCGCCGGAATTTTCCGGCAAGGTCGCCGAGGTAATGGTCGACCAGGGGGAGACCGTCGCCGCCGGCCAAGCGCTGTTCCGGCTGGACGGCACGCTGCTTCAAGCCCAGCGCACTCAGGCGGAAGCCGGCCGGGCCGCCGCCCAGGCCGGGCTGGAAACCGCCCGCGCCGCTTCGACAACCGCGCAGATCCAATATCAACAAATTCTGGAGGCCGCCCGGCTGGCTGAATCGCCTTCGTGCACGCCATCGCCCGCGGGTTACCAGCCGCCGGAGTTCGAACTGCCGGCCTGGTATTTCACCAAGCAAGAACAGATTGCCGCGATGGAAGCGGAGGTGGAAGCCGCCGGCAAGGCCCTCGAGACCGAGCGCGAAAACCTGCAGCGCCTGATGAATGATCCGGATTACGCCGGGATCCTCGCCGCCGAACAGCGCCTGGCGCAGGCGCGCGCGGCGTACCTCACGAGTCAGGACGCGCTCGCCAAGGCGAGAGCCGCCGGGGATTCCGATCTGATCGACGCCGCCCAGGAGCAGTTCGACTCCGCACGGGACGATCTGGAAAGCGCCCAGCAAGCTTACGACGAATCGCTCCAAACCGAGCAAGGACGGACGCTGATCGAAGCCCGGGCCCGTCTCCGCGCGGCGGAGGAACGCTACTTGGCCGCCCTCGAGCGGCTCGCCCGGCTGCACACCGGCGAGGATTCGTACGCCGTGAAACTCGCCGCGGCCGCCGTTCAACAGGCCGAAGCGGCCGTGGCGCAGGCGGAGCAGGCCGTTGCCCAAGCGCAGGCCCAGCTCGATTCGATCGACGCGCAGATCGGCAAGCTGACCGTGACCGCCCCCTCGGACGGCACCGTAATCGTTCGCAGCGTCGAACCGGGCGAGATCGCCGCCGCCGGCTCCACCGCGCTGATTCTCGGCCGGCTCGACCGCCTGACCATCACCGTCTACATCCCGGAGGACCGCTACGGCGAGATCCGGCTGGGCGGGACCGTCGCGATCGCGGTCGATTCTTTCCCCGGACGGACCTTTTCCGGTTCGGTGACCCGCATCGCCGATCGGGCGCAGTTCACGCCGCGCAATGTCCAGACCGAAGAAGGCCGCCGGACGACGGTCTTCGCTGTGGAAATCACCGTAACCGGCTCGGGATCGGACCTCAAACCCGGGATGCCGGCGGATGTGACCTTCGGCGAATAAGCGGACGCCGCCCCATCCCCCCTCTCCCATCCCCCCTGCCCGTATAACGGGCAGGGGGGATGGGAGAGGGGGGATGGATACGCAAGCAAATGACAGACGCAGAGAAAAAAAACGCGATCGAAGCGGAAAACGTCGTCAAGGCCTTCGGCGGAACGCGGGCCGTCGACGGCGTCACCCTGCGCGTGGCGGCGGGCGAAATTTACGGCTTGGTCGGCCCGGACGGCGCCGGCAAAACCACGCTGATGCGCCTGCTGTGCGGGGCGGTCGCACCCACCTCGGGAAGGATCGCCGCAGCCGGTTGGCCGATCCCCAAGCAAGTCGAGCAGGCCCGTTCCTGCATCGGCTACCTTCCGCAGCGGTTCTCGTTGTACGAGGAACTGACGGTCCTTGAGAATCTAAAATTTTTTGCCGAGGTCCGCGGACTTTCCGGCGGGGATTGGCTGCCGCGGAGCGGGGAGATCCTGGATTTTGTGGGACTGGGGGCGTTCACCCGCCGGCGGGCCGGACAGCTCTCCGGCGGGATGAAGCAAAAACTCGGGCTCGCGGCCGCGCTGGTCCATCGTCCGCAAATCCTCCTGCTCGACGAACCCACCACCGGCGTGGATCCGAACACCCGCCAGTCCTTTTGGCAGTTGATCATCCGCCTGGTCTCGGAAGGCGGGCTGTCGGTCCTGGTCAGCACGCCCTATATGGACGAAGCCGGGCGCTGCAACCGGGTGGGATTTTTGCAATCCGGCCGTTTGGTGGTGGAAGGGCCGCCCGCGCGTCTGCGGGCGGCCCTCGCCGACCGCGTCCTCGAAGTGGTCGGTGCGCCGCTCCCGCGCTTGCGGGAAATTCTCCGCGCCGATCCGGAAGTGGAGGATGCGCAGATGTTCGGCGACCGCCTGCACGTGCGGACGCACGCAGGCGCCCGGGAAGCCGTCGCCGGGCGGATCCGGAGCTTGGCCGCCGAAGGACAGACGGCGGTCGAACGGGTGCGGCCGATCGCCGCCGGGCTGGAGGACGTGTTCATCTTCCTCCTGGAGACGAGCCGATGAAACCCGTCGTGCGGGTCGAATCCCTGACCAAACGTTTTGGGGAATTCACCGCCGTGGACCGGGTCAGCTTCGAAATCCCGGCCGGGGAGGTGGTCGGGTTCCTCGGCCCCAACGGGTCCGGAAAAACCACCACCATCCGCATGCTGCTCGGCCTGCTGCAGCCGACTGCGGGAAGCGGCGAGGTGCTCGGATTCGACATCTGCGCCAACGCCGAGGAAATCCGCGAACGGGTCGGGTACGTCAGCCAGAAATTCGCGCTGTACGGCGACCTGACCGTCCGCGAAAACCTGGATTTCTACGCCGGCGTGTACGGCGTAACCGATCCGGTCCGGTTGGAAGACGTGTTGCACCTGGTCGGATTGGGCCCCTTCGGCGATCTCCTGGTCGGCGGATTATCCACCGGCTGGCGTCAGCGGCTGGCGCTGGCCACGGCCATCGTCCACCGGCCGAAATTGTTTTTCCTTGACGAACCCACCTCGGGCGTGGATCCCACCGCCCGACGCACCTTTTGGGATCTCATCTACCGCTTGGTCGAGCAAGGCATCACCGCGCTCGTCACCACGCATTACATGGACGAGGCGGAATACTGCAGCCGGGTGGGGATCATGAGCGGCGGCCGGTTGCTGGCGCTGGATTCCCCGCGCGCCCTTAAGCGCGACGCCCTGCCGGGACGCGCTTGGGATATCCACGCCGAGCCCCTGCTGGCGGCGCTGACCGCGCTGGCGGATTGTCCGATCGTTTCGCGCGCCGGTTTGGCCGGCGGCCACCTGCGCGCGATCACCCCGGTCGGAAGCCCCGCAGAGGAACTCTCCGCTTGCCTCCGGCGGAAGGGAATCGACCTCCGGACAATCGAGCCGGCGGAACCCGGCCTGGAAGACATTTTCCTCACCCTGACCGCCTCGTCCAATCCCGACCGCTGATCCCTCCGCGCGGCGGGCCTTTTCGTCAATTCATGCTATTATGGAAGCGCCCTTTCCCTTTCGGAATCGGCGAAGGGGAAAACGGCGAATCCCGCGCGATCCTCGGCATCCCATTTCCTTTACCGCGGAGGCCGCCATGAAGACCCGCAAGCCGTCCCCCCGGAACCGCCTCCCCTCGCCGCGCAAGAAGAAGCCTCCGTCCGCTCCGCGCCGTCGGTCGAGCCGGGGAGTTCTTCCCCGGGACCTCAGCGCGTATTTCAACGCACCGCTCGACCTTTTGTGCATCCTCGACCCCGATGGATACATTCTGAAAACCAACCCGGAACTGGAGGCGCTGATCGGCCGGTCTCCGGTGGAAATGGCCGGAAAATATTTCCTGGACTTCTTCCATCCCGACGACCGGGCGCACACCCTGGCCTCCTACCGGGAGGCGGTGGCCGAACGGGAAGTCCCGGCGGTGGTCAACCGGATCCTCCTGCGGGACGGAAGCTGCCGCTGGCTGGAGTGGAAAGCCTACCGCGCCGGAAAATTTGTCTTCGCCTCGGCCCGCGACATGACCGACCGCAAGCAGGCGGAGGACGCACTGCGGGAATCCCGCCAGATGCTCGCAACCATCCTCGACGCCATCCCCGTCCGCGTTTTCTGGAAAGACGCCAAGTTAACCTACTGCGGTTGCAACCGGGCTTTCGTCCAGACCACGGGGTGTTCCTCCGCCGCGGAAATCGTCGGATGCGACGATTATTGTTTTCTCCCAAAATCCCAAGCGGACCTGGTCCGCGCGGACGACCGCGAGGTGCTGAAAAGCGGAAATGCCAAACTGCTCTACGAGGAGCCGGTCGTCCAATCCGACGGCCGCACACGCTGGCTGCGCACGAGCAAAATCCCCCTGCCCAGCCCGGCCGGCGGCAGCCGCGGAATTCTGGGGACCTTTGAGGATATCACCGAACACAAACTGGCGGATCAGGCGCTGGAGGAAAGCGAGGCCCGCTACCGCCGGCTGATCCGGACCATCACCGACTATATTTACCATGTCCGGATCGA
The DNA here is from genome assembly GCA_016928575.1 of Anaerolineales bacterium. NCBI lineage: Bacteria > Bacillati > Chloroflexota > Anaerolineae > Anaerolineales > Anaerolineales bacterium. Next base: position 21,253 of record JAFGKK010000067.1, on the reverse strand, counting down.
CGGCGGAAAAGCCGTGGAAACGTTTCACGGCCGGCGTTGTTCGGCGGTGACGGGCTATGCGCCGGAGGAATTAAACCACGATCCGGGTTTATGGATCCGGATGATCGACCCGCAGGACCGACCGCTGGTGGAGGACCAGGTGCGCCGGATTCTATCCGGACGGGAGGCGCCGGTGATCGAACACCGGATCCGGCGCAAGGACGGGATCCGCCGCTGGGTGCGCAACACGCCGGTCCTGCACCGCGATGCGGAAGGCCGGTTGTTGAGTTATGACGGCTTGGTTCAGGACATCACCGAACGCAAGGAAGCCGAACTCCAGATTCGCGCCCAGCACGATCTCGCTGTGGCCCTGAACGCGACGATCGACATGGAGCAGGGCCTGCGCCTGTGCCTCGAGACGGCGATGCGGGTAACGGGGATCGAGGCCGGCGGCATTTATGTGGTGGATCCGCGCAGCGGAGCGATGGACTTGGCGGTCCACAGAGGAATTCCCCCCGAGATGCTCGCAGTCGTCCGGAGGTTGGAACCCGACCGGCCGGAAGCGCGCTGGATGATGGAAGGCCAACCGATCTACGCCGACGGCCAAACCTTGAAGGCGCGCATGCCCACGGCCCCGGATATCTACAAGAACTTCCGGATCATGATCGGGATTCCGATCCGGCACGAAACCCGAGTCATCGGCTGCCTCAACCTCGTCTCCGCATCCATGGCGGAAATAACCCCCTCCCTGCGCGAAATTCTTGAGACCACGGTCGCCCAGATCGGCAACGCCGTCGGCCGTCTGCGCAGCGAGTCGGCCCTGCGGGAAAGCGAAGATCGGTACCGCCATCTGTTCGAAGCCGAATCCGACGCGATCATCCTGGTGGAGAACAAGAGCGGGCGGATCCTGGAGGCCAACAACGCCTGCTCCGCGCTGTACGGATACAGCCGGGAAGAATTGCGGACGATGAAAAACACCGACCTCTCCGCCGAACCCGAAAAAACCCGCAAGCTGACCCAAACCACGCCGCTGTCTCCGGAAAGCGTCATCACCGTGCCGATCCGCCTCCACCGCCGCAAGGACAGCTCGGTGTTTCCGGTGGAGATCACCAGCCGGTATTTCTCCTGGCACGGCGAACCGGTGCACCTTTCCGCCATCCGCGATATCAGCCTACGCCGGCGGACGGAAGAGGCGCTGCGGGAATCCCGCCGAATGCTGGAAATGATCCTCGACACCATCCCGGTGCGGGTCTTCTGGAAGGACAAGGATTCCCGCTACCTGGGATGCAACAAGCCCTTCGCCCGGGACGCCGGATTCGCCTCGCCCTCTGAGCTCTTGGGGCGGGACGATTTTCAAATGGGCTGGGTGGAACAGGCGGACAGGTATCGGGCGGACGACCGGACCGTGATCGAGACCGGACGGGAGAAATTGGGGTACGAGGAGCAGCAAACCCAGGCGGACGGCAGGCGGATTTGGCTGCGGACGAGCAAGGTGCCGCTCCACAACCTTGACGGCAGCATCGTCGGAGTCCTCGGCACCTACGAAGACATCACCGACCGCAAGCAGGCCGAGGAGGAAATCCGCTCGCTGAACGCCGAACTCGAACAGCGGGTCCTCCAGCGGACCGCCCAGCTGGAGGCCGCCAACAAGGAGCTGGAAGCCTTCAGCTTCTCGGTCTCCCACGACTTGCGCGCCCCGCTGCGCGCCATCGACGGTTTCACCCGTGCCTTGGCGGAGGACTACGGAAAGACTCTGAACGAAGACGCCCGCCGGTTGTGCTCCGTCATCCGGCGCAACACCCGCCACATGCATGAGTTGATCGACGATTTGCTGGCGCTCTCCCGCCTGAACCAAACCGAGATGCGGCGCATCCCCACCGACCTCTCCTCCATGGTCCAATCGGTGTTCCAGGAATTGACGACTCCGGAAAGCCGGGCACGGATCGACTTCCGCCTGGGGCCGTTGCCCAAGGCGTCGGCCGATCCGACCCTCCTCCGCCAAGTCTGGGTCAACCTGATTTCCAATGCGGTGAAGTTCAGCGCCCGACGGGAGCAAGCGCGGATCGAAGTGGAATGCCGAAGCACGCCGGAGGAGGACGTGTTTTCCGTCCGCGACAACGGCGCCGGATTCGACATGCACTACGCCGACCGGCTCTTCGGCGTCTTCCAGCGCCTGCACAATTCCGCGGAGTTCGAAGGAACCGGGGTCGGATTGGCGATCGTCCAGCGGATCGTTCACCGTCACGGCGGCCGGGTGTGGGCCGAGGGGGAGGAGGACAAAGGCGCGGCATTCTCCTTCACCCTGCCGAAAGACCGGGCGATAGCAGACAAACCGCCGCCCGACGGGAACAGTCCGGAAAGCTGAAGCGAAGGCGGGAGAGTGGGATATCCCGCACCCGAGCGGCGCGCCGGACCGATGACGAATCCGCAGGGCGCGGAAAGAACCGCGGTTTCCGCACCCGGCCTCGGGCAAACCAAACGGCGCGACGGTTTTTTCCGGTCCGCGGCGGATCGTTTCGAAAAAGTTGATGACGATGGCCCGCTCGGCCAAACCCCAACGGCGGTTCACCCCGAAGGGGCAAGCGGGGGGCGGACGGGCGGCAGTTCGGCGGCAGCCGGTCTTCGCAAGACCGGATTCAGATCGCGAAGTCCGGTCCAGCCCGCCGGTCAGCCGCCCGGCAATCGGCGCAAGTCGTACGGCGTATTTTCGTACACGTGGTAGTTCAGCCAGTTCGCGAAAAACATCGCCGCATGGCTCCGCCAGCGGACTACGGGCGGCCGCGAAGGATCGTCGTCCGGAAAGTAATTCACTGGAACGCGGACCGGCAGACCCTTAACGAGGTCGCGCTCGTATTCCTGCTTCAGAGTGAGGGCGTCGTACTCCGCGTGTCCGGTGACGAAGGTTTTGCGCCCGTCGCGCGTTGCAAGGATGTGAAGCCCGGCCGCTTCGGATTCGGCCAGGAGGAGCAGTTCCGGCACCTTCTCGATATCCGCCCGCCGGATTTCCGTGTGGCGGGAATGCGGGGCCAGGAACTCGTCGTCGAACCCGCGCATCAATTCGTGCTTCGGTTCGAGGTTGCGGTGCGGGAAGACCCCGAACATTTTCTCGGGCAGCGGATATTTGGGGACGCCGAAAAAATGATACAGCGCGGCCTGCGCACCCCAGCAAATGTAGAGCGAGGTGAACACGTTCGTCTCCGCCCAGTCCATGAGTTCGGTCAGCTCCGGCCAGTAGTCCACATCCTCAAACGCGAGATCCTCCACCGGCGCGCCGGTCACCAGCAGGGCGTCGAACTTGCGGCGCCGCACCTGGGCGAAGGATTTGTAGTGGTTGATCAGATGCTCCGCGGGGACGTTTTTGGCGCGGTGGGTGGCCGTGTGCAGTAGGGTGATCTCCACCTGGAGCGGGGAGTTGCCCAGCAGGCGCAGGAACTGCGTTTCGGTGACGATTTTGGTCGGCATCAGGTTCAGCATGGCCACGCGCAGCGGGCGGATATCCTGGTGGCGGGCGCGATCCTCCCCCATGACGAAGATGTTTTCGCTCTCCAGGGTGGTTCGGGCGGGAAGGGATTCCGGAATGCAAACGGGCATCATGCCTCCAAAGTGCGTTGCATCATTCCGCGGAGCCGCATGGTGCGGCCGGCGGGCCGGCCATCCAGCGATCCGGTCTTTGCGGCGGCGCCGCGCGGAAAAAAGCCCCTTCCGGTTGAGAAGGGGCGAATAGACGTAGCGTCCTTTAGCCTCTCATCTTCCAGAAACATCTGCCGGAATTGGCACCTTGGCGTCTGCCAGGTTGCCGAGGCTTCGTCGGGCCGGTCCCTCCGCCTCTCTGGATAAGAGCATGCGCGCTTATCGGTTTGTGAATGGCCGAGTTTATACTACCGCCTGGAAACCGTGTCAAGTGAACGCCCTGTGATCCGCGTCCGCATGTGTCTTTTCGACGACCTCGGTTTCGCCTCAGAAGACGTGAACAGCGTACATCGCCATCCCCTGTGTGCGCCTGTTGTGCGTTATGCGGCAATAAAATCCCGGGAATGCCGCCGAAAGCCCGTCGTCTACTCGGCGGCTTGCGCGGCAAACTCGTCCAGCTTCAGGCTGATCACCTGCGACGCCGAATCCGATCCCATCGATACGCCGTAGATCACCTGAGCCGCCTGGACGGTGTTGCGGTTGTGGGTGACGATCACGAATTGGGTTTGGCGGCTGAGCTCCAGGAGCAGTTCGCGGAACCGCCCGACGTTGGATTCGTCGAGCATGGCGTCCACTTCATCGAGCACGCAGAAGGGGGTCGGGGCGACCTTCAACAGGGAGAAGACCAGCGCGACGGCGGTGAGGCTGCGTTCGCCCCCCGAAAGCAGCGCCAGACCCTGCGAACGCTTTCCGGGAAGCTTGGCGGTGATTTCGATGCCTTCGCCCACGCCGTCGGCCGTCTCGGTTAACGCCAGCTTGGCGGATCCGCCGCCGAACAGGCGGACGAAAATTTTCGGGAATTCCTCGGCCACGGCGGCGAAGGTGCGCTGGAAGGCTTCGCGCATCATCGTATCCAGCTCGGCGATCACCTCCCGCAATTGGGTTTCGGCCTTCTGCAGGTCCTGGACCTGCGCATTCAGAAACTCAAAGCGCTCCTTCACCTCCGCATACTCGCGGATCGCCTCCGGATTGATCGCGCCCATCCGCCGCACCTGGCTTCGGCGGCGGTTGACCAGATCCTCGACTTCCGGGGTAAGCTCGGGGACGTGCGGCAGCCGTTCCACCAGGTCCGCCAGGGGGAGCGGATTGGGGCCGGTCACCTCGCTCGCGTATTCGAACTCCACCAAGCCGAAGTCGTCTTCGATCCGGCGGCGCAGGCCTTCGAGTTCCTCCTGGCGCCGGGCCAGCTCCACCTGCGCCTGGGTGTACTGCCGCTCGGCGGAATGCAGGCGCTGGCGGCTTTCGGCTTCGCTTTCCTCGAGCGCCCCCTGCTCGGCTTCGGCTTCGGCCAATTGTTTTTCGGCCGGCTCGATTTGCTGCTGGGTTTCGCGGATCGAGTCCGACAACCGCGTTTCTTCCTCGCGCAGGCCGCGGATCGCCTCCTCCAGCGCAGCTTGCTCCTCCCGAAGCGATTGGGTGCGGCCGCGCCGGTCCTCGACGGCTCGGCGGGCCCGCTCGAGGGTTTCCTGCGCGTCGGACCGCCGGGCTTCCACGCCCTGCAGGGCCTGACCGGTCAGCGCCAGCCGGGTCTGGTAGTGGGAAATGTCGCTGCCCGCTTCGGCCGCTTCCTCGGGTTCCGGCGCCTCCGCCATCGCACGGCATTCCGCGCGCACGGCCTCGATCTTCGCCCGCAGCGCTTCCATTTCCGCGGCCAAGCGGGTTTCCTCCTCGGCCACCGCCGTACGCTCGCCTTCGATCTCCTGCCGGCGGACCTCCTGCCAACGGAGCTCCTCCGTTTTGGCCGCCTGCGCCTTGTGCGCCTCCTCCAAAAGCCGGCGCAATTCTTGTTCGGCCTGTTGCCTCTCCGCAAGCAGCCGGGCGCATTCCTCCGCGCGCGCGACCGCTTCCCGATGTTTGTTTTCGGATTCGGCAAGCCCGGCTTCAACGCGGGCCGCCGCTTCCTGCGCCGACCGCAGGGCATGCGAAAGCTCGCGGATCTCCCTGCTCCGGGAAAGGGCCGACGAACCCTCGCCCCGCCCGGCCACCACCGGGCCGGCGGGATGGAACACTTCGCCGGAAAGGGTCACCACCTTGGCTTGCGGAGGCAGGCCGGCCGCCAAGCTGCGCGCCGCCGCCCGGCTCCGCACCACCGCCACGTTTCCCAGCACGGCATCCAAGGCCGGGCGGAGCGCGGCCGATGCTTTCACCAATTCGCTGGCCCGCCCGACCAGATCCGATGCCGCGGGCAGGGGCACCGGCTCCGGCGGAATCAATACGGGAAGGGCGAGCAGACCGGTCCGGCCGGCGGCGGCGGCCGCCAGGGATTCGAGCGCCGCCTCGAGGGAATCCGTCTCCTGGAGCAGAACCGAATCCTGGAATTCGCCGAGGGCGGCCGCGATTGCGGCTTCATGTTCGGCCTTCACTTCGAGTTGGGCGGCGAACGCCCCAAGCACCCCGCGAAGCGCGCCCTGTTGCGAGGCTCCGACCAGGTGCCGCAATCCGCCCCCGTATCCGAGCAGTTCTTTTTCCGCCTGAGCCAGCACGTCGGAACGGGCGCGCAAGCGGATTTCCTCCTCGCGCTTCCGGGAGAATGCCTGCCGCGCGTCCTCGACGGCGGCTTTCAGGGCGCCCGCGGCTTCCTGCGCCCGGTCTTGGTCCGATCGGGCCGCTTCCAGGGCTTCTTTTCCGCGCTCCCAAGATTGTTCGCACTCCGCGGCTTTGGCGGCGTGGGCTTCGGCCTCGGCGGCCGCCGTGCGGCGGCTCTCCATAACCGCTTCCTCGCGTTGGACCAACTCGCCGCGCCGCAGGGAACATTGGGCGGCGCGCGCGTCGCTGCGCATCAGCTCGGCTTCCAACTCCTGGAGTTCCGCCTGCCGGGCCGTACGGCGTTCGCGTTGGGCGCGGCGCTCGGCCTCCAGGTTCTGCCGGGCCGATTCCGCCCGCTCCAATTGCGCGCGGATCTCCTCCCGCTCGGCTTGGATCCGTTCGAGTTCGCGGCCGTGTTCCGCCGCCCGCTCCTCCAGCGCGGCGGCTTCCGCCTCGGCCGCGGTCAGGGCCGCGGCGGCCTCCGCCTGCGAACGCTCGAGCAGTCGCAGGCGCTCCTCGTTCACCGCCAATTCGCGGCTGAGGGTTTCGCGCGAGCGGTGCTGTTCCGACGCCTGCCGGTGCCAGGAGTTCAATTGCGCGCGCAGGGCGCCGAGCGTGGTGCGCACGGAGGCGAACCGGCCGTCGCTTTGTTCCTGCGCCTCCTGCAAGGCGGCCAGCGCCTTCTCGGCCGTTTCGGCCGTGGTGCGCGCCGCGCCCAATTCCTCCTGGGCGATCCGCCAGTGGTAGCCGTGCCATTGCAACAGAACGTCCTTCAGTTCGCCGCGGACGGTTTCGTATTCCGAGGCGCGCTTGGCCTGGCGGCGCAGGCTTTCCACCCGCGGCTGAAGCTCGGCCAGAATGTCGAGCACCCGCTCCAGGTTGCGCTTGGTGGTTTCCAGCCGGCGCAGAGATTCTTCGCGCCGGGTGCGGAACAAGCCGATGCCCGCCGCCTCCTCGAACAGCCGCCGGCGCTCCTCCGGCTTCAAGGACAGCGCGCTGTCCACCAGCCCCTGGCCGATGATCGTGTAGGTGCGCTCGGAAAGGCCGCAGCGCGCCAGCAGTTCGTCGATGTCCTTCAGGCGCACGCGCGCGTCGTTGAGGAAATATTCGTTCGATCCGTCGCGGTAGGCGCTGCGGCCGACGGTGACTTCGCTGAATTCGATCGGCAGGCCGCCGTCGGCGTTGTCGAAGGCGATCAGCGCGGAAGCCATGCCCGCCCGCGGCCGCTGTTCGCTTCCGGAGAAGATCATGTCCTCGGTTTTCTTCCCGCGCAGAAGGGTGTAGGCCTGCTCCCCGAGCACCCAGCGGATGGCGTCGGCGATGTTGGATTTTCCGCTTCCGTTCGGCCCGACGATCGCGGTGATGCCTTCCGCGAACTCAAAGCGGGTCTTCGAAGCGAACGTCTTGTATCCGTGGAGTTCGAGCGATTTCAGATGAGACATGGGGACGGCGCAAGATGCCCCGTCCTTCTCCGGGCGGGGCAAACCGGATTATAGCACAACCCGCCGCGAGGTGGGTCAGGGTTGGCAAAGCCGCGGAGAGAGGATATGATTGTTCCATGAGGTTGCCCGAGGCTTCGGAATCGCTGGAACGCACCACCATCACCCTGCGCTGGGCAATGCTGCTTGCAACGGCGATCCTCGCGCCGATCGGCGGCCCCCTGCCCCCCGAGTCGTTTCTCGCGCTGATCTTCCTCTTCGTCCTCCAGGTCGTCCTCAGCATCAGCAGCTACATCAACCTGCGCCTGCCGCGCCTTTCGTGGATCGGGATCGCCCTGCTCGACGCGCTCTTGATCCTGCCCGTGTACCTGCGGGCGGGCGGCGGAGCCGGCGCGGTCTTCTGGATCGGCTTGCTGCCGGCGGCGACGTTTTCGATCTTCTTCGGCTCGATCTGGGGCGTGCTGACCGGGTGTTTCATGGCCGCCGCCCAGGTCTTCCTCCAATTGTCCCCGGAAAACATCACCCCCGCGGTCTTCGCGCTGGTGTGGAGCGTTCCGCTGATGATCATCGCCGGCGGAGCGGGGAATCTCGCCCAGCGGCTGGATTACCGGCTGATGCTGGCGCGCCGCAAACGCGACGAAGAATTCAACCAGGAGCTCGACCGCCTGAAGACGATGAACCGCTCGGTCTACCGGATGGCCAGCGCGATCACCGGCAGCCTGGAGCCGCTGCGCATCCTCGACACGGCGCTCGACCTGGCAACCGAGGGCAGCGGCGAAAAGGGCAGCACCGGCCGCCTGATCAGCATGGCCCTGCTGCGCGACCAGAACGAATTTTTCACCGCCACCGCCCGCCGATTGACCCGCGCCGACTTGCGCGCCACCTTCCCCGGCGACGCCGGGGCGCTGTCGCGCATTCTGCGGTCGCGCATGCCCACCCGCGCGGATTCGCCGGAAGAGGACCCGGAGCTTTCGCAGGTGGTTACGCTGCACGCCTGCCGCTCCGGCATCCTCCTGCCGATGGTGGTGGAGGACGAGGTGCGCGGCGCTTTGCTCTTCGCCCATCCGGATCCGCGCTTCATCGAAGGCGATTTCCTCGAACTGGTGGAAGGGATGACCAAACAGACCGCCTCGTCGCTGCGCAATGCGGAGCTCTTCACCGCTTTGCGCGAAGAGCGCGACCGGCTGGTGGAAGTGGAGGAGCAGGCGCGAAAGAAGCTGGCCAGCGACCTGCACGACGGGCCGATCCAGGCCACGGCCGCGATCGCCATGCGGGTGAATTACGCCCGGCGGCTGCTGCAGCGCCGCCCGGAGACCACCAGCGAGGAGCTGTTCGAGATCGAGGAGCTCGCCCGGCGGGCGACCAAAGAAATGCGCCATATGCTCTTCACCCTCCGCCCGCTGGTCCTCGAGACCCAGGGCCTGGCCACCGCACTCCGCCAACTCGCGGAAAAAACGCGCGATACCTTCAACCAGGAGATCCTCCTCGACTTGGAGCCCGACGCCGCCGACAAGCTGGATATCAACCGCCAGGGCGTCCTGTTCAACCTGGTCGACGAAGCGATTGGCAACGCGCGCAAGCACGCCAAAGCCGCCCATATCTGGATCCGCATGCACAAAGAGGTCGACGTTCTCTTCCTCGAAGTGGCCGACGACGGGGTCGGCTTCGACCTCGCCGAAGTGGAAAAACACTACACCGAGCGCAGCAGCTTGGGCCTGGTCAACCTGCGCGAGCGGGCCGAGCTGGCCGGCGGCAACCTGCAGATCCTCTCCGCCCCGGGCAAGGGAACCCGGGTCCAGGTCCGGGTGCCCCTGCAACTCCTCGCATCCGCCGAGCCCTCCGCTCCCAAAGCCTGATGGCCGTCACCCCGTTTGTTCCCGGCCTGATCCTCGCCCTGGCGGCGTGGATCCTTCCGCCCGCCCTGCGCCTGTTCCCGCCGCGGTTCTTCTCCGCCGCCGCGGCGCGGGCGCCGTGGTTGCCTGCCTGGGCGCCGTGGATCTGCAACATCGGTCCGGCCTACCTCGGCCTGCTGTTGGGATGGATTTCCACCAGGGATTACGGGATAACCGGCCACACTCCGGCGGAGTGGATCCTTGGGGCCGCCGCCGCGATTTTGCTTGGTATCTTGTTGGGACGGATTTCGAACCGGCTTAAGTACGGATTGGGGTGGGGAGTGGTCGGCGACGAGGCGCGATGGACCTTGTACCGCGCCGCGGCTTGGCCGCTCGTGGCGCACCTGCCGCTCGCGGTCGCGGCGGCGCTGACCGCGGCGGGCGCGGAGTTCGCCTTCGTTCGCAAGCTCGAGGGCGGCCCAGTGTTCGATTCAATCGGATTGTTGTTCCTGGCCCACGCCGGCTGTTCGGCGGTGCTGTTCCTCCTGACGCACAATTTTTTCCTGGCGATGTTGTTTTATCTGACCGCGGTCGTCGCGTCCCAACCCGATATCTGTTCGCGCGTTGCGGGAACCGCCGCCCGCATCAGAAAACAGTAAGGGCGGACGGCTGCCCACTCCTGCGAGATCCTGTCCATCCGGTCTACTTCTTCCGGCCTTTTTCCAGCATTCGTCGAATGATCGGAATCGCCGCCCGCACGGCGCGGGCCCGGTGGCTGATTTCGTTTTTTTCTTCGGCGGAGATCTCCGCCATCGTCGCCGCGCGCCCCGCCGGCCGAAACACCGGATCGTAGCCGAAGCCGTTCGTTCCGCGCTCGGCGCAGGCGATCTCCCCGTGGCACTCGCCCTCGGCGAATTCCACCGCGCCGGCGGGAGAGGCGACCGCGATCACGCACACGAAGCGGGCCCGGCGCGGCGCGGGGACGCCTTTCAATTGCTCCAGCAGGTGCGCCCGGCGGCGCGCGTCGTCGGCCTCCGCGCCCGCCCAGCGCGCGGAGAGCACGCCCGGCGCGCCTCCGAGCGCATCCACCTCCAGTCCGGAATCGTCCGCCGCGGCGGGAAGCCCGGCCGCGCGCGCGAAGGCGACGGCCTTCTTGGCTGCGTTCTCGCCGAACGTCGCGCCGTCCTCGTCCACCTCAAGCGTCATTCCAAGGTCGTTCGGAAAGACGATCTCGGCCGTCGCTTCGCGCAACAGGGCGCGGTATTCGCGCTGCTTGCCGGGATTGGCGGTGGCGATCAGCAAGCGGGGCTTTCCGGTCATGTTCTCCATCCTCCTCCGATGGTAGAATTCAAACCACATTCTACCGCGAAGAGGACCCGATGAAGCGCTGGCAATTCTGGGTCGGCCTGCTGATCAGCATCGTTTGCTTGTATTATTTTCTCATCCGCCAACAAAATTGGGCCGAACTGTGGGATTCCATCCGCGGCGCACAATACTTTTGGTTGATCCCCGCCATCGCCGTATATTTCATGGGCGTAGCGGTGCGCGCCTGGCGCCTCCATTACCTGATGCGGCCGATCAAGAAGGTTCCCACCCGAACGCTGTTTCCGATTGTGTGCATTGCCTACATGGGCAACAACATTTTTCCGTGGCGCGCCGGCGAACTGCTCATCCGCCCGTACCTGATCCGGCAGAAGGAGGGCGTATCGTTCAGCGCCAATTTCGCCATCGTGTTCATCGAGCGCACCTTCGACGCGGTGGTGATGATGCTGTTCGTCTTCGTCAACCTGCCCGAGCTGGCCCGGCTCGGCGCCGGAGGATCCGGGGTGGCCGGGACGATCGAGCAATTGGCCCTCTACGGAACGGTGCTGTTCTTCGGCGCGCTGGTCGCGTTCATCCTGGCGGCGATGTTTCCGGCCGTCACGGCCCGGGCGTCCGGCCGGCTGATCGCCCATTTCGTTCCCGCCCGCTTCCGCCCGAAGGCGCAGGGGATTGTCGACCGACTGCTGGAGGGATTAAGCAGCCTGCGCTCGCCGCGCGACGTGTTGATGGTCCTGTTCACCTCGATCCTGATCTGGCTGTTCGAGACCGGCAAGTATTGGTTCCTGATGCACGCCTTCGCCTTCGGCGTTTCCTTCTTCGCGCTGATGCTGATGAACGGGATCGCCAATTTGGTGACGATCATCCCCTCCGCGCCCGGATACATCGGGACCTTCGAGGCGGCCGGGATCGCCGTGCTGGAGGCCTACGGGGTGGAGCATGCCGTCGCCTCGGCCTACACCGTCGTCCTGCACGCCGCGCTGTGGCTGCCGATCACGCTGCTGGGGGGATTCTTTTGGCTGCGCGAGGGGTTGTCGGTGAAAGAGATTCAGGCGGAAGTGAAGGCGGACTGACCGCCGTCCGAGACCTGTCAGGTTTTGGCACAGGCCTGACAGGTCTGCAACGCCCATACCTACCCCACCGTTTCCTTTAGAAAATCCAATAGCAGCTGCATGGCGGAAGGCTCGGCTTCCGGGACCAACATCAGGTTGCCATGGCGTACGGCAAAAAATCTACCCATCCGGCACTTCGCGTTCACATCCCCCGGCGCGGATTTGCACGGCAGTTCTTCGCAGGGATTCAGCCCGCGCAAAAGCGCCGCCGCCTTGTCCGCCCAACCCGCCCGGCAGACAAACGGCGCCTTGATTTCTTCAACGGCGCAGTAATCGTTGCGGCCGATGCGGCCGAATCCCGCCTCGCCCAGCGACCGGCCAGAAAAAGGCACAGAAGGCGCATAAATCCATGCGCCTTCTGTGCCTTTTGTGTTTTCTCGCGCTTTCCTCTTGCGGTGATGAGATTCTCGAATTCGGGCTATTTATTTACGTGCTCTTCTTCCAGCATCTTGTAGCGTTCCAGGAGCCGGCCGACGACCGCGGCGTTTTCCTTGATCGGCTTGAGGAAGCTGTTTTTATCCTTGACGACGAACATATCCGCCGCCTGCTCGTAGGAGACGTTCAGCGCGTGCTTGGCGGCGCTGATCGCACAGCCGAGGGGCGCGGCGTAGTCGGAGTTCTGGATGATGAAGCTCTCCGCGCCGAACAAATCGGTGATCAGCTGGCGGAAGAACGGATCCTTGGAGCCGCCGGCGACGATGGCGAAGCTGCCGATGTTGCTCAGGTGGCCCGAGTGCGCCTTCAGCGAAAGGGTCTGCGAGACGTAGAGCGCGCGGATGTTGGCGGCCGCGTCGTCCTCGCCGAAGCCCTGGCGGACGATCCCGGCCTTGCACAGCGGAACCGATTCGTCGAACAGGTACGGCAGCATCAGCTTTTCGTCCGCCGAGAGCGCCGCCCCGCCGGCGGCCTTGCTGTAGGCGTCCCAATCCGCTCGGCTGAGTGGCTTATCGTCGGAGCGGACGATGTACTTGCGCAGGAAGGCTTCGTGCAGTTTTCCGCCGTTGGTGATGACGGAAAGCGCCATGGCGTTGCCCTTGGTGTAGCCGAAGACGTTGTACTCCTCGGTCGCCGAAGGGACCGGCTTCTTCATCACGCCGTTGACGGTGTAGCTCGAGCCGAGGGAGATGACGATCTGCCCGCCGCAACCGAGCAGGGTGGCGGGGTTGTCGCCGGTTCCGGCCAGCACGTCGGCGTCGGGATGGACGCCGTATTTCTTGGCGAAATACGAGCTGATCTTTCCAACCGGCGCGTCGTAGTGATCGATGCCGCCGATCCGCGGGGCGAGCCCGTCCAAGCCGAGCGGCTTGAGGTAGCCGTCGATCGCCTCGAGGACGGTTTTGTTCCACTGCGGATGGTCGATGTCGAGCGCGTTGAGGTTCGTCCCCCAGCCGTCGCCGGTATCCACCGGCGCGAGTTTCCCCGCCAGGACCGAGGTGAGGAACGCGCTGAGAAGCAGGATGTTGGCGGTCGCCTTGTATTCCTCCGGCGATTCCTTGGCCCACTTCATGATCTGCGAAGCCGGGAAGCGCAGTTCCGCACGGTTGCCGGTCAGGTTCTCCACGCCGCCCTTACCCTTCAACAAATCCGTCAGCAGTCGGGCTTCCGCGCCGGTGCTGCGGTCTTCCCAGATCGGGGCCGTCTTGCGGGAAAGGGTACCCTGCAATTGGTCGAGCAGGTTCTTTTCCGGCTGAAGCGCGCCCAGTGCGCGCGCGAACGCCGCGCCGAAATACAGCGTGCAGTGCTGCATCCCGTCGGCCTTGACCGCTTTAATCTGCGCCAGATCCACCCCGTCGCTCTTGAGCTTCTGGAACAGGAAATCGAGCGCCTCGATCATCAGGTAGGGCGAGGTGTGGCGGATCTGCGGTGAGGCGGCGGGCAGGATCCCGCCGGACGTCTTATAGTGCGGGAAGGTCGCATCGTAGTCGAACTTGCCGGTGTAGGCGACCTGCTTCCGTTCGAGGTCGAGGACGATCAGTTTCACCGACTGCGTGCTGAATTCGATTCCCAGGGATAGCATGATGGTTTTTCCCTCACCCTTTCCCGGCGCGGCGGGACGGGTTCCCCCGCCGCCGGAAGGCCGGGATGAAACGAGGGCTTCCTTTCTATGAAATGGAGTTGGTAAGGACGGCTGGCGCCGGTGCAGATCCGGCGGTTGTTCCCGTTTACGAGAACGCGACCTTGAGGGCTTTGTCCTTTTTGCGCAGGGCGGCCTTTTGGGTCTTGCCTTCCGAGGTGATCTGATACTCCCCGAAGAAGCCTTCGGTTTGGAACATCCCCGAGCGGTCGGCCTTCCCCGATGCCTGGGTCCACCATTGGTTGTACACCAGGTCGCGGAACGCCTCCCCTTGCGGGGTGATCGACCAATCTTTGCGCCACAGCGCGGACCAAGGCCGCCAATGATCGCCCGCCCAGAAGCCCCAGATCAGGATGGCTTCGACGTTCGGGTGGGCGAAGAACACCGGAAAGATCTTCCGCAGTTCCGAAGCCTGGTGTTGCTCGTCGTCGACGTCGAACAGGCATTCGGTGATCTTGATCGGCAGGCCGAACACCGAGAGCCGGTCGAGCGCGTCCTGGACGTGCTCCTCTGAGAGGCCGGGCTGGTGCAGGGCCGCGGAATGCCCCTGCACCCCGATTCCGCCGATCGGCACGCCGTTGGCCAGCAGGTTGCGGATCTGCATCACGTAGGAATCGAGGTTGAAGCCGCGGTCGTAGAGAATGCCGTAGTCGTTGACGTACAGCACGGCCTCCGGATTGCCGGCTTTGGCCATCCAGGCCATCTCGCTGATGATCCCGTATCCGAAACGGCGCTGGAAAAACTCGCCGTTGATCATTTCGTTGTTGAGGTCGAACTCGCGGATCCGGCCCTTGAAATGCCCCGTGACGCTCAGGGCGCGGCGGACGACCGCCGCCCGCAATTCGTCGCTGCCCAGCTCCCGGACCCATGGCAGGTTCAGCTCTTCCTTTTCCCAGAACAGACAGTGCCCGCGCATCGGGATGTTGCGCTCGTGGCACAGCTCCCAGATCCGGTCCGCCAGGTAATAATCGACCTTGCCCGGGCGCGTTTCGCAGTCGTACCACTTGAGCGCGTTTTCGTGGACCGCGAAGGTGAAATTCCGCTCCAGGGTTTCCAGGTACCGCCGGCGGTCCGCCGGGCGCATGCAAGGGCGCGCCTTCTCGGCGAGCGAATCCGGGACCGCCGTACCGAACAGGAACTCGTGCCGGGTCTGGCGCACCGCAACCTCGGCGCCCGGTTTGGTCTGGACGGAGATTTTTCCCATGCGAAGTTTGCGGATGCGGCTTTGGACCGCTTCGGGGGAGAAGCCGGCGGGAAGGCCGGCCGGGGGGGTTTTCTTCTCGGTCATTCCTGCTCCGTGTGTTCGGCGCGGCCGTTCCAAAAATCCGCGAGGAAGGAAATCAACGACGGCGAATCGACCGTCCGGGTTTTCCGCTTGGCCTGCTGCTGCTTGACGTGCTGCAGCACCAAGTGGGTCCAGACGGCGCCGGGGCGCGGATAGGCGGCGACGATGTAGTGCGGTCCGGGTTTGGGCTCTCCGGCTTCTTTTTCCAACTCGGCCCGCAGGTTGTCGGGGGTGATCAGCGAATTGCCGTATTCGAACACCACCCGGTCCATATGCTTGTAGACGTCCTTGCTTTCCCGGACCATTCCGTAATAATCCAACAGCTGGGCCAGCACGTAGTTCGAGGTGGTGTAGACGTCCTGCCCCTGTTCGGATTCGACCTTTCCGCCGTTCTCGGTGCGGGTCATCGCCCAGCCCATGAAGGTGCGGTTGTTGCGGTAGATCGTGCGCAGGATCTTGCGGACCCGGTCCTCGGGGATGAAGGCCGGCTCCTCGCCGATGGCGATCAGGTACCACAGGGCGTCGAGCTGGTTGGTCCATACGTCGGTGTTGGTCTTTCCGGATTGCGGATCGTAGCAGGTGATGTAGTACTGGAGCCGTTCGCCTTTGCGGTTTTTGGAATCCCGCCACAACAGCTCGAGGCTTTCGCGGGCCTTGTCGAAGGCGCGTTGAATCCACTGCTTGGCTTCCCGGTCGTCCATCATCTCCGCCATCCGGATCATCACCTGGCAGGCGGCCAGGAAGTGGGTGGCGTCGTAGGCGTCGGCGCCGAAGAGCACCAGGTTGTCGAAGGTGTTCTTGACTTCGTCCGGATACCCCTCGGGCACGCCGTCGCCGTCGAAATCCAGCTGGAGCAGGGAATCCAGCCCGAACTTGAGCGTCTCCCAATTCCGGCGCAGGAATTCGGTATCGCCGGTGAACTTGACGTTGCGCATCACGCGCATCGCCAGCTTGGGGAAGAGGTCGACCCAGTAGTTATTGTTGTACCAGGAGTAGTCGCTGACGTTGCGCAAGGGGTGGCCCTTGGTCATCATGCCCACATCGTGCGCGACGCTGCCCTTGACCTTGAACGGGCCGCGGATCTGGGTCATCGATTCGCCCTCGTACTCCTCCGGGTGCTCGAAGAAGTGCTTGCGCGCCTCGACGAACGAGGAATGGTAGTGGTAGAAGCGCGGGGTGGGATCCTCGGCCAGGATCGAATCAATGAAGCTCTGGCAGAGCTCCTTTTCCACCCGCGGGAACAGCATCAGCAGCACCATCGAATACCAATCCACGTCCGACGGGTTGATGTAGGAGTAGTCGAAGCATTCCAGGAAGCGGGCGCGTTCGCCGTGCCGCGCGTCCTCCACCCAGACGGCGGCGTTGGAAAGCGGGAAGTGGAACTCGTTCAACATCAGGCGGGTGAGGCGCAGGGCTCCGGCCCGGTCGCCCTTGTAGGAGGGGCCGGCCAGGAGGTATTCGCAGACTTTCTTCTGCAGCGACTCGGTCCGCTCCCGCCAGCGGGGGTATTCCCGCAACGCGAGGGCGGCCATCGCGGCCGTCCGCCCTTCGGCCTCCGGGAAGCTCTTCACGTACTTGCGCTCGAATTTCACCCCGTCGATGTAGACCTGTTCCGGAAAATCCAGCACGACCGCGACCGGGATCCTCCGCGATTCCTTCGGCTCCAGCGTGAACCTCAGGCTGACGGCCGCGCCGTAGTCGCTGCGCAGGACCGGTTCGCGTTTTTCGTAGAAGCTGCCGTCGTCGTTCAACAGCAGGTCCTGCGCCAGCCGGTTCAGGCAGAAGTAGGGCTGGACATCCACCGCCACGTCTGGCAACTCCCCCGGAACCGCCAGCGCCATCCGGTTCGGACTTTCCGCGCTGCCCATCACCACGCCTTGCACGTCCGCGGTGCGGATCTCCTCATGCCGGTGGCCATGGACCGGCGCCGAGCAGATGTAGATGCTGTCCTGGTCGGTCGGCTTCAGCTCCTTTTCCTGGAGGTTGACCAGCGACGGGCGCGGGACGACGAGCGTGATTTCCTGCGGCTTGTCGGAGGCGTTGGCGACCTCATACTCCTCCACGCCGAGCGGCATCAGGGTCTGCCCGCCGCCGGAAAGGAAGGGCGAGATCAGAGTCCGGGTGACCTTGACCTTGCCCAGTTTGTACGCCAGGACCAGCGACGGCGGGGCGATGGTGATGGAAACCGCGCTTTCGGCTACCGGGGGATGGTAGTAGTTCTCGACCGCGGGGATGTCGTCCGGGACTTCGGCGCGCTGCGGCGGCAGCTGGGTGAGCATGAAAAACTTCTCGCCGATCCGGACGAACGGGGCGGATCCGAATTGGATCGCCTTCTGGTTTAACAGGATCAGCCGGCCCGCGTCGTTAAAGCGGTTGTAGAGGCCGTAGGGGGAAATACCGACCGAACAAGTCGGGGCGCCCTGCAGGGCCACCGTCTGCGGAAACTGCAGGGTCTTCGACATGCCCTGAAAGTGCACCGTCATTTTGTTCTTTTCGTAGACGGCGGCGGCTTTGGAGCCCGTGATGGTGAAGATGTCGCTCACTCGGAAGGCAGCGGATTTCGGCATCGGCGTTTCCCTTGTCGGTGGCTCCGGATACCCCCTAGCACTTCCCGCCGAAGGCGAAACCCTTCTTGGGCGCCGACTTCTTCGAGGCCTTCTTGCCGGCCGGTTTCTTGGCGGCGGATTTTCTGGCCGGAGGCTCCGGCGCCACGGGCGGCAGTTTGACGGGCATCTTGGTCGTCGGATACGGTTGGATCGCTCCGAAGAGGATGTCGGCCGAAAGGCGGATGGAATCGGGGGATCCGCTGAAGTTGCACAGCACCGCGTCGGCTTCGCGGGTGGTGCCCATAATGTAGGGCGAATTGGTCACGACGACGACCGTGTGCCCGGCCTTCTTCAGCGCCTTGACCAAGTGCGAATTGTTGCCGCGCTTTTCGATGCGCGCGTAGTAGTTGGTCATCACCACCAAGTCCGTCTGCTTCGCCAGCTCGAGGGCTTCCTTCACCTCGCCCTCCTCCTCGTCGGCGTGGAAGGCGGTGTCGTCGAGGATCAGGTTGGTGGAGTGCTTGGTCATCGCCTCGCAAAACATGTGCGGATGGCTGTAGAGGTCCTTGCCCAGGAACGGGTAAGGGATGCACTGCTCGATGACGAGGATCTTCTTTTCTTTGGAAAGGGGCAGCAGATGCTTGTCGTCGCGCACGATCAACATCGCCTTGTGCGCCGCCTCGCGCGAAAGGTCGATGATCTCGCGGCCGCGGGCGACGGCGGTGGTCTTGGCCGGGTCGTTCTGGCCGACCTTCTCGAACAGACCCTGGTCGTACTTCATCGACAGCAGGCGGCGGACCGCGTCGTTGACGCGGTCTTCCGAAAGCTCGCCGCTTTCCACGGCGGATTTGATCCCGAAGAAGCACTGCGAGCGGGATTCATCGTCGGCTTTAAGCAGGATGGTGTCGACCCCGGCCTTGATCGCCATCGCGCAGGCCTTGGGCAGCGGCCACTTCTTGAGGATCGCGGCCATGCCGATCGCATCGGAGACGATCACGCCCTGGAAGCCGAGTTCGTGGCGCAGGAGGTCGGTGAGGATGGCCGGGGATAGGGTCGAGGGGTAGGTCTTGTCGTAGGGCGGGTAGATCGTGTGGGCCGTCATCACCGCCTTCGCCCCGGCTCGGATCGCGGCCGCGAAAGTGACCAGCTCGACGGCTTTCATCCGCGCCAGGTCCGCGCGGCAGACGTCGAGCACGTCGTGGGCGTCGGTGGCCGAATCGCCGCGGCCGGGGAAGTGCTTGGCGGTGGCGACGACGCCGGCATCCTGGTACCCGCGGACGGTGGCTTCGACGAACCGGGCGCAGACTTCCGGATCGTCGCCGAACGAACGCACGCCGATTTCCGGGTTGAGCGGATTGATGTTGATGTCGCACACCGGGTGGTAAAACTGGGTCACGCCGATCGCGGCCATCTGCCGCGCCAGGGCGTTGGCCAGCTTGTAGGCGAGGTCGATGTCGCCGATGGCGGTGAGGCCCATTGGGGGGATGAACTGCCGGATCCCGCCGGAGGTGTAGTCGTTTTTAAAATCCCCCTCCATGTCGATGGTGATGTGGAGCGGGATGCCGGAGGGCCGGCCCAGGGCGATCTTCTGGAGGTTGTTCAGCGCCTCGGTCAGCTCCTCCGGAGTGACGGACACGCCGTAGTTGTGGTCGTCGAAGTAGGTGTGGGCGATGTCGAAGTAGTCCTTCGGCTTCTTAAAGGTCTTGTCCACCTGCGAGTGGCCCCAATACAGGTTTTTGCAGGTTTCCAGGCCGTACGGCTCCAAGCACAAGCCGCCGGCGTTCAGCTTGGTGACCTGCTCGATCCCCGAGGGGGTGAGGTAGGCGCCGCGCCAAGTGAAGGTGAGCAGCTGCCCGACCCTTTCCGCCAGGCTCATCTGGGCCAGCTTTTTGGAAACGAATTCTTCCCGTCCGTTCGACATCGCTTTCCTCCTGGAATTGTGCTTCTTCGCCGAAACGCCGTCGGACCGCGCCGCCCCCGCCTCCCGGCGGGGAGGTTTGCGGAGCGGGCTTCCGGCCCTTCTACGCCGGGGTCTCCGGAAGGGCGCTTATGGTTTTGCGGCTTCCCACTTGCCGCGGTCGTTCGGCCCGGCCCAAAACTCGCGCTCCTTCT
The DNA here is from genome assembly GCA_016928575.1 of Anaerolineales bacterium. Classification (NCBI taxonomy): domain Bacteria; kingdom Bacillati; phylum Chloroflexota; class Anaerolineae; order Anaerolineales; species Anaerolineales bacterium. The sequence goes on along the minus strand of JAFGKK010000067.1, from coordinate 1,338 downwards.
TCCAGCCGGATTCCGCGATCTTCATCGGCTTGGTCTTCCAACCGGATTCGATCCGGCGGGTCAGATCATCGAATCCCTTGTTCCACGAGAGGCCGTCGGGGACGGTCACGTTCATGCTGCCGGCGGCGTTGGCGTAGCGCAGGCAGGATTCGATCGTGTGGCCGCGCACGAAAGCGGAGAGGAACCCGGCGATCGCCGAATCTCCCGAACCCAGCGCGCCGACGAACTTCTCTTCCTCGTAGACCGGGAACCACAGCTCGCGCTCGGCCCAGTTGTCGAGGTCGCCGCAGGCCGCCGCGCCGAACTTGGCCAGCCGCTCCTTGCCCGCCGTGCGGACGTACAGGCCGCGGACCCCGCATTTGACCATCGCCACCCCCGTGCCCATGTCCAGCAGGTCCTTGCCCATTTGCGAGATTTCGGCCACGCTCAGGTGATCGAGCACGCTTTCCTTCGGGCCGAGGGCGGCCTTCTTCTTCAGGAATTGGTCCTTATATAGGAAGAAGAACAGCTCTTCCGCGCTGGGGACCATGATGTCGGTCAGCGGGACCCAGGCCTTGCAGATGGCATACCAATCCTGCCGCCCGGCGTAGCTTTCCATGTCGGGGATCGACATGTCGAGGGCGGTGGTGGTTCCGAGTTCGCGGGTTTTCTTGAGGATCTTTGTCAGCTCGGCGCCGGTGTTTTCGTAGATCTTGCGCATCCACGGCGGGTAGCCGAACAGCATCAAGCGGGCCCGGTTGACGATGGTCCAGTTCATGTCTTCATAGCCGAACGTGTCGTTGGCGCCGGTGTGATGCAGGTAGAAGCGGTCGATTCCGGGGATGCAGATCGCGATGGTGTAGGAGGTCGATTCGCCCTTGACCACGCTCATCCCCGCAAAGTGGCCTTCCTTGTCCTCGTACCACTGCAGGATCTGCTTGCCGAAATCGTCGTCACCCACTTTGCCGATCAGTTCGGTCTTCACACCCAGCCGGCGGATCGATACCCCCGCATTGGTGACCGGCCCCCCGCCCACGACCACGCACTCGCCCATGTTGATCATCTTGCCGGGCACGAGCACGTCGGTCAGCTTGTCGACGGTCCCGTCGATGGTGAACGCGGGGATCAAGTCCAGGCAGGTATGGCCTGCGGCGACGATGTCGATATCCTTGTTCATCTACAGGAGCTCCTTGAATAAGCGTGGAATTTGCGTATGTTAACGCTTACATAGAGGCGTGTCAAGCAAAAAAGACATTTTGCCCGGTTTTTTTCCGTGCATTTTCCGGCCTAATCCGGCCGCCCGTTTCGGAGTTATCCGGCCGGTGATTCCGGAGTTATCCGGCCACCCATTCCGGAGTT
>JAFGKK010000066.1 GCA_016928575.1 Anaerolineales bacterium | reverse complement strand
TACAATCTCGTCGCTGATGATGGAGGGTTGGTATGGGGCGGCCGGATTACACCGGAATCGGTGGCCGAATTGACCGGAATTTGCAAACATATCCGTGTTCTGCGGGTGACCAACCAAGACGTGATGGAGAATATCGATGGGGTTGTTCTGCTTATTCTTCAACGGCTTGAATCTGCACCCCCTCCCCTGCCCTCCCCCGTTAGGAATAGCACCTAACGGGGGAGAATATCGCACAAGGTCCTCCCCCGGTAAGCGTTTTTTGCTTACCGGGGGAGGAAAGAGGAGGGGGCCTATCTTTGCGGGGAATGCCCCCTCCCCTGCCCTCCCCCATTAGGAAAACCACCTAACGGGGGAGGGGTATCGCATAAGGCCTCCCCCGTTAAGCGCTTTTTGCTTAACGGGGGAGGAAAGAGGAGGGGGAAATCAACGATGGAAGGTAAAATATCCCCCAAGGAGCCGGATGTCCAAACTAAAAATCCTCTCTCTCAGGATACTTGTTGCGCTTGCCATAATTCCATTTACAGCAGCGGGTTGTTCCGCATCGCAAGCCTTAACCGAGCCGGCCGCTCCGCTTACCCCCTTGGCAACGGTGAAAGCCGCATCCGCAACCGCCGCAGAAACCCTCCTCACCCCCACAACGACCGCCGAACCGCCGGCGAGCGCCACCCCCCCTTGGGGCTGCGCCGAAACCAAGGGCACGCTGGAGATGGCCGCGCTCGAAACCGGCCTGCAGCCGTGGCCGGTGGACATGCGGATTTTCCTCCCGCCGTGCTACGATCCGAAGCGCGAATCCGGCTACCCGCTGTTGATCATCATCCACGGCCAGACCTATACTTTCGACCAATGGGACCGCGACGGAATGGACGAGGCGGCCGACCGCCTGACCGCGGCCGGGACGATCCAGCCGATGATCCTCGTCATGCCGAACGAATCCTCCACCTACCGCGATCCGGAAAAATCCAATTTTGACGACGTCGTCGCCGAGGCGGTGCTGCCTTGGGTCGACGGGCACTACAACACTTGCCCCGAACGCCGCTGCCGGGCAGTCGGGGGCCTTTCGCGCGGCGCCGCCTGGGCGGTGCATATCGGAATGCTCCGGCCGTTCCTCTTCGGCTCGATCGGCGCGCATTCCTTCACACCCTTCCTCGGCGACGTGTACGCGTTGAAATATTGGTTGGCGAACATGAACGTCGGCGACCTGCCCCGGTTCTACCTCGACATGGGAAGCGAAGACAAGCCCGAGCACATCGAAGCCATCAACCAATACCGGGCCGAGATGGAACGGCTGGGGATCGCCTTCGAGTGGCACTGGAACGACGGGGGGCACGACGACGCCTATTGGTCCGCGCATGCGGAGGAATACCTGCTTTGGTACGCCCAAGCCTGGGCGGATCTTTCCTGGTGATTTTTCCACGGACCGGCGGCAAGCAAAAGTGGCTGTTTATAAAGTAAATCAATGGTATTTGCGGAAAATTCCCAGCCGGAGATAGTCCGTCATTCCCGCGCCGGCCCTCGGCGCGTTCTTCGCCGGGGGTGGGTTTAGCGGGAATTCAGGGTTTCCATGGCTGGATGCCCGCTACGAACACCCCCGCTCCGCGAGGGCGGGCGTGGGCATGACGATCCGGAGACAACCTAATGCTGTTTTAAGACAACCCCTTTTCGTTTTTCCATCGGGGCGCAGGGCGTCCCTCCCCGCGCGGCTGCTTTTTTGGTTCAGTCCATGAGATTCTTTCGGGAAAGCCGCAAGCCAGATCATTTGGGGGCGCTTCGGGCCAGCCACTCGCGCAGGGTGTTCGCCAAGTGCTCCAGGCGCGCCCGGTCCCCATCCTGCGCCGAACGCAGCGAATCCGTCAGGCCCTCCACGCTCTCCTCCAACCGCGAGATTTTTTCCGCGGCTTTGGTGAATTTACGGTCCCGTTCGCGCCATTCGTCCTCCCAGGTGAGGTTCTGCGCGGTCCACCGCTTTTGATCATCGGCCAGGAAGGTGGTCCAATCCTGGCGCATGCGGTCCTCCTGGATGCGCTGGATCTCCGCCATTTCCTTGATCTTCTGCTCCAGCCGCTCGGTCAAGCCCTGATATTCGTCGATCGCCTGGCGCATGGAGCGGTGCAGTTCCTGGTAGCTGTCGGTCTGCCGGAGGAAATCCTGCATGCGGCGGATGGCGTCGGCGCTTTGTTTATCCCATTCCTTCCACAGCCGCTCGCGTTCGGCGAGGGCGGCGGTCTGCTGTTCCTGCCAGATCGCCATCGCGTTCCGGCGCTCCAACTCCAAGCTCATCAGCTCCGCGAGGCGTCCGTCGGCCCTGCGGCTGGAGGATTCCAGGGCGTCCAATCGGGCCGACATCTCCCCCCACCGGTCGCGCAGCGCCTGTTGTTCGCCTTGGATATCCGCCATGCGGCGGATATCCTGGCGCCGCCCTTCCTCGGTCGCGGCGATGATCCGGGTCCGCTCCTCGTCCCGCTTCTGAATCAGGTCCAACGTCTTGCGCATCTCCTGCAGCAGGACGGCTTGGCGCGCCTGCTCGACTTTGCGGGCCTCCATGGATTCCTGGAGGTCCCCCAGCAGGTCGATCTGCTTTCTAAAATCGCCGATGGCTTTCTCGATTCGGCTCTTCTCCAGCGCGCGGTTCTTCCCGGCTTCTTCCTCCAACTCCAAGCGGTGCTTGTCCATCTCCGCCAGCGTGCGGGCGGTATCCTCACGGTGTTTGGAGAGCAGCTCGTCGATTTTCTGCGGTTGAACTCGGGTGCTGAGTTTTGTAAGCTGGTGGCTGGTTTCCTGCACGATTCGGGACTGGGATTCCAGAGCACCGGACAGGGTCGCCAACCGCTCTTCGAGTTTGGCCAGCAGCGCTTTGTCTTTGCGGCGCTCCTCATCCAGCCAATCCACGCGGTTTTTCAGGTCCTCGCCGGCCATCGGCTTCTCGCGGGCTTTGCGGTCTTCTTTGGCCATTGTTAGCTCCCGCCGGGGATTATACCCGGCGAAAAAATGCCTTCCGGGGGTTATTTGAGGGCATTCGCGAATGCCAGCCGCTTCAAAACCGCCTCGAGCACCGACACCGAGCGTTCGAATTCTTCCAGAGAAAGGCGCTCTTCCGGGGTGTGGTCAAGCGCCGAATCACCCGGACCGTAGACCGCCATCGGGCAGTTCCACTGCGGCCCGGCGATGTTGAAATCGGCGGTCCCCAACTTAAGGCTGAACGAAGGATCGCCGCCCAGTGAGCGGATGGCCGCGAGCAGCGCGCCGACCACGGGAGTGTTCTTTTCCACCCGGTAGGCGGAAAGCGGGATGCCCTCCAGGTCGAGCGCGCCCGCTCCTTCGGCGGCCTCGCGCAACAACCGCTCCGCCTGTTCGGGAGCGATCGAGAGGGGAAGCCGCAAGTGACCGCCGATCTCCGCAGTCTGGGTGAACCCGTCGCCGGAAGAGGCCATGCGCTCGAGGACCGCCGTCAATTGGTCGAATTTCCGCTCCGCTCCGGCGTTCTCGCGGGCGCCGATCTCCGCCAGCCGGTTCCAGAATCCCACGGCGGCTTCGCACGCGCTTTCCTGTCCGGCGGCGGTATGGCCGACGGCCTGCCGCGCGGCGAAGCGGAAACGCAAGATCCCGCGGTATCCGAGCGTGATCCGGTCCCAGCCGCTCGGCTCCCCGATGACGGCGAAGCGCGGATGCCAGCATCCGACCGCCTGCCGCGCGCCGGCCGAATCGCCCTCCTCGTCGACGGCGCCGATGACCACGACCTGCCAGCCGGGAATAGCGCCGGTCTTCGCGGCCGCGTCGACGAACGCCGCCAGCGGTCCCTTCGCATCCACCGAGCCGCGGCCGTGCAGGATCCCGTCTTCGATCCGGACGTCGATCCGGCCGGGGACCGTATCAATGTGCCCGAGCAGGACGATCTGGTTCGGCCCGTCCCCCATCACGCCGACCGCGTTCCCGGCTTCGTCGGCGCGGGCCGACGAAAAGCCCAGCCCGCGCATGCGGCCGACGAGCCACTCGACCGCCTCCCGTTCCTGCCCGGTCGGGCTGTAGCGTTCAACCAATCCGAGTAGCGTTTCCGACGGCTGGGTCATGGGTTTATCCGTTCTCCGGGGCGGATGCGGAATTTGGATGGACATCGGGAAAAAACGTTCCGGGTTAATCATATCTGAAATCCGCCCCGGTTATCATCCCGTTTCCCGTGGGGCTTCGGGCCGGTTTTTCCATTCCCAGTGCCTGCGGCGCAAATTCCACAAAGGGCTTGGCAGGTTGCTGAAAAAAGAAAAATGGCGGTTGAGCAGCCCAGTACTCTTCCGGGGCGTATCCCCGGCCCGACCTGAGTCCGCGCCCGCGAAGCCCATATGCACCCGATACTCTTTCGAACCCGTGCGATTGCGAAGCGGGTGCCGGGGCGGGCGAAACCACTGAAAAATCCTGGGGGCTTGCCCGCTCTGGCCGGACCGAAAGCACATTGTGGATCTCCGCGCCATCCGGGAATATACCCGGCAGCAAGACGGGGGCGTCAACCGAACGGCCGTGAGAAACCGTCTGCAATCATCCGCGGGACTGCCGATCCGATCTCCACACCGCCTGCGAGCTGCCGCCGGGCGATGTTGGAAGAAACCGATTTGCCGGGGGGCTGGCGCGCGTCTCCTTCGACCCCCATCCGCAGATCGCATCCGGCCTTCCCCGAACGGCGGTTATTTCCCTTTCGTCTTCAGGTAACGAATCAATCCCCCGGCCGCCAGAAGCGCCCGGACGCTCTCCGGAAACGGCGGATATGCAAACCGCCCCGCGGGCAGAAGTATTTCCCCGCGCTCCAAATCCACCTTCACTGGATCGCCCCTGTGCGCGGCGGCGACAGCCTCCGGGCAGACGATCGCCGGCAAGCCCCGGTTGATTGCGTTGCGGTAGAAAATGCGTCCAAATGATTCCGCCACCACCGCCCGTACGCCGCGCCCGGTTAGGCAGGTGACCGCCTGCTCGCGCGACGATCCGCAGCCCATGTTGCGGCCGGCGAAGATCACGTCCCCCGGCTTCGAGGCCCGCAGGAATTCCGGGTCGAGGTCCTCCAGCGCGTGAGCGGCGATTTCCTCCGGCGTGCGCAGCGTATAGGTGTACTTCCCCGGGAAGATCCGATCGGTGTTGATGTCGCCGCCGTAAACCCAGGCCGATCCGTCGGCGACGAACGCATCGGCCCTCATCCCCTCGCTCCCCTTCTCCCAGCGCCTGCCCTCGCGCAGCGGGGGGATGCTGGGAGAAGGAGAAGGGGATTGAGGGCCGAATTTGCGCAAATCGGTTCCGCGGACGAGACGGAGGAACGAATCCGCCCTCATCCCCTCCCTCGCCTTCGCTCGGCGTTTGCCCTCGCGCAGCGCGGGGATGCTGGAAGATGGGGAAGCGGGATGTGGAATGTCTTCGAATTCCCGCGGCGAAGGAATACGGCCCAACACCGCGCCGAGCGCGACCAGCGCCGGCGATCCGAGATGGATCTCCGCATCCGGCTGGCCCATGCGGCCCTTGAAGTTGCGGTTGGCGGTGGAGAAAACGACCTCGCCCGCGGCAGGGATGCCGAGATGGTTGCCCATGCACGGCCCGCATCCCGGCACGCCGATCATCGCGCCCGAGTCCACCAGTGCGCCGATGATCCCTTCCGCAACCGCCGCGCGGTAAACTTCTACCGACGCCGGCACAACCAGGAAGCGGGTTCCGGGGCGGACCTTCTTGCCGGCGACGGCCTGTGCCGCCGCGCGCAGATCCTCCAGCCGCCCGTTGGTGCAGGTGCCGAGAAACGCCATGTCGATCGGCTTGCCCGCGGCTTCGGACAATGTCTGCCGCCGGTCCACTCCATGCGGCGCGGCGGCTAGCGGGCCGACTGCGGAAAGGTCAATCTCATACTCGGCGAGATATTCCGCGCCCGGGTCCGCCCAAAGCGCCGACGCCTCGCAATCCGCGCGGCTCGCCCGGCCCGACCCGCGCGAAGCAAGGTACTCGAAGACCGCCTCGTCCGGGGCGAGGCAGGCGTTCTTCACGCCGAACTCGGCCATCATGTTGGGGATGACCATCCGGCTGTCGATCGAAAGAGTCCGCAAGCCCGGCCCGTCGAACTCGGCCGAGAGGTACAACCCGCCGTCGGCGCCCAGTTCGCCGATGATCGCCAGGCATAAATCCTTCGTCGTCACTCCGGAGGCCAGGCTTCCCTGCAGCGTGAAGCGGACGCTGTGCGGAACGCGCAGCCACAGGCCGCCCGTCGCCCACAGCGCGGCGGCCTCGCTGCGCCCCACGCCCGCGCCGAACGCGCCCATCCAACCGTGGTGGGTGGTGTGGCTGTCCGCGCCGAGGATGACCTGGCCGGGGAGCAACAACGCCTCCTCGGCGGCCACTTGGTGGCAGATGCCGCGGCCGATGTCGAAGAAATCGCGCACGCCCTGCGCGCGCACGAAAGCCCGCGCCTCGGCGTGGATCTGGGCATGCGTCGGCGTCGGCGGGGGGGAGGCGTGATCGAGGACGATCAACAGGCGCGAGGGGTCCTGCACCCTCTCCGCGCCGAGTTCCTTGTAAAAGATCTGGGCGATGGCGGCGGTGTTGTCGTGGGTAAGGATCCGATCCGGGCGCACTTCGAGGATGTCTCCCGCCCGGGCGCCGGTTTTCCCCGCTTTGCGCGCCAACGCCTTCTCGGCGAAAGTGCGGGGCCGGATTCCCTCATCCCCTTGCTCCCCTTCTCCCAGCGCCTGCCCTCGCACAGCGGAGGGATTCGCAAGTTCGCCCTTGGTCTTCGAACCTGCGCTGTCATGCAGCGGAGCCCGTCCCGCGCCTGCCCTCGGCGTGTTCTTTCGCCGGGGGGAATGCGCAGGTTTGCCTTTGATCCTCAAACCTGCGGGGTCATGGAACGGGGTCACTTGACTTGTTCCTTGCGCGGCGGTTTCTCATCCAGGCGCTGGACGATCCGCCGGCGCGCTGATTCGGGCAGCAGGAGCTTGGACAGGCCGTATTCCTCGGCGGCGATCGAAAGCAGCAGTTCGGCCGGCGACTGGTCGGCGTCGATCTGGTACACGCGCTCCTTGAAACGCGCAGTGATCTCGCGCGCGGTGGCTTCATCGATCCGGAAGTAATTGATCTCCTTAAGGAAGTAGTGGATCGTGTTCCAACCCGAAAGCGGCCCGAGCAGAATGTCGCGTTCGCTTACCCCGAAAACGTCCAGCGGATGGGCTTCGTAGGCGCTGGCGTCGTTGAGGATCGCGCCCTGATGCACGCCGGCGGTATGGGTCCGGTTGGTTAGGGATATCGGTTCCTTGGGCGGGACGAGCATCCGCAGTTTGTCGGCCGCGAGGACGTTGATCGGGTAGGATCCGCGCAGGTGGTAGCCTTCGAGCGAGTCGTAATCCTGGTCCAGGTGCAGGTTGAACATCAGCGCGGTCATCGAGGTGATGCCGGAGCGCTCGCCGATCCCCAGCAAAGTGGTGTTGACGTAGCGTACGCCTTCGTGGAGGGCCGCGAGCGTGTTCGAAAGCGCAAATCCCCGGTCGTCGTGGAAGTGGACCTCGAACTCGGTCACCGGGTAGCGTTCGCGCAGCGCGCGGAGGCGCTGGCTCACCAGCGGCGGCGTGGCCACCCCGACCGTGTCGGGCAGGCCCAGCCGGTCCACCAGCGAGACCACTTGGTCGTAGACCCGGAATTGGTCTTCCAGGCGGGTGCGGAAGGTATCCTCGCCGCTGAACCGCAGGATCAGGTTCGGGTGATTGGTGCGCAGGTCCTCCAGCAGGATCCGTGCGCGGCGGGAGATCTCCTCCAGGTCCTTGCCGGTATTGAACGCGCGGGATTGCGGCGAGGTGCCGATGTAGAGGTTGAGCCCGTCGAATCCGGCGCGGATCGCCGCCTCCACGTCGTCCGGATGGCAGCGGACGTGCGCCAGCAGGAAGGTGTATCCCTTCTGGGTGACCAGCTCGTCGCGAACCTGCTGGATCGCCTTGACGTCCTCGCGCTCCTGCGGGCTGACGACGGGCGAGAACATCTCGATGAACTTCACCCCATAGAGGATCAGCGCGCGGATCAACTCAAGTTTGTCGCGTTCGGTGTAGAAGTACTTGTGGTGGTCATGCAGGAGGGATGTCTGCTGGCCCTCGCGCAGGGTCGTGTCGATGATCTCGAGTTTGCGCGGGCGGTATTGGCGGAAACGATCGGCGTTCTCCGCGGCGTTCATGGAGGTCATGACTTCCTCGCGGCCGGCTGATCGGCGAGAACGGCGGCGAGCTGGTCCGCGACCTCGTCCAATTGCGCCTTGGTGATAACCAGCGGGGGCAGCAGCCGGATGACGTTCAAGCCGGCGGGGAGCGCGAGCACCCCGCGCTCCGCGAGCGCCGCCAAGTACGGCGCGGCTTTCTGCTTAATCTCGATCCCGATCAGCAGGCCGAGTCCGCGCACTTCGCGGATCAGCGCAGAGGAGATGGCGCGCAGCCTCTGGGCCATGTGGGCCCCAAGTTCGGCGGCTTTCTCGGCGAGCCGCTCTTCTTCGTACGCATCGATCGCAGCCACCCCCGCGGCGCTGGTGAGCGGATTTCCCCCGAAGGTATTGGCATGCACGGCCGGTTCGAGCGGCCGGATCCGCTCGCCGATCACAATCGCGCCCATCGGAATCCCGCCGCCGATGGATTTCGCCAGGGCGAGAAAATCCGGCTGCAGGCCGTAGTGCTGATAGGCGAACATCCTGCCGGTCCGACAGAATCCGGTCTGAACCTCGTCGAGGATCAGCATCGCCCCCTTCCTGCGGCAGATCTCCTGCGCGCCGCGCAGGTATTCGGCCGTGCCGGGATACACGCCGCCCTCGGCCTGCACCGCTTCCAGGATCACGCCGGCGGTTTTTTCGTTCACCGCGGCGTCCAACTCCTCCAATTGGTTGTACGTCACGTGCGCGAAGCCCGGGACCAGGGGCAGAAAGGCGTCGCGGTACTTCTTGTTCCACGTCGCGGAAAGGGCGCCCATCGTCCGCCCGTGAAACCCGCGTTTGGCGGCGACAAAATCCGTCCGGCCGGTGGCGTAGCGGGCCAGCTTGATCGATCCTTCAATTGCCTCCGTTCCGGAGTTGCACAGGAACACCCGGTTGAAACCCGATCCGGCCGCCTCCACCAGCCGCCGCTCCAGCTCGCCGCGCTTGGCGAAAAAAAACATTTCGGTGCAGGTGATCAGCGTCTGCGCCTGCTCGGTGATCGCCCGGACCACCGCCGGATGGCAGTGGCCGAGGTTGGCCGAACCCTGCCCGGCGACGCAATCGATGTACTGGCGGCCCTTTTCATCCCATACCAGCGCCCCCTGCCCGCGCACGATCTCAATCGGGCGCTTCACGTACAGCCCGGAGGTGTATTTGGTTTCGAGTTCGATGGTATCGGTCATAGGGTCCTCGTATCCCGTCGCCTCCACCCCATCCTGCCTCCCCCAGCCCCTCCTCCCTTCCCGCCTGCCCCGCGCAGCGGGGTGATACGGAAAGGAAGGAGGGGTGCCGGAGGCGGGGAGTTGGGATGGGATGGAATCAAGATCGTTGTGCGTTCACCTTAAAATGCTCCTGCAAACTCCGGTACTCCAGCGCCTTCTCGCGCATCGCACGGATGCCCGCCACCGCGGCCGCGGCCGCCGAAAGAGTGGTCAACAGCGGCACGTTCATCACGGTGGCGGCGGCGCGGATCAGGTTCCCATCGCTGTGGGCGTTCGGGCCGAGCGGCGTATTTAAAACCAGCTGGACCTTGCCACCGCGGACCAAATCGACCACGTTCGGCGATCCGTGACCGACCTTGAAGGCCGCCTCCACCGGCAGCCCGGCGTGCATGAAGAAGGCCGCCGTGCCGGGCGTGGCCAGCAGGCGGAAACCCATCCGGTGCAGATCGCGCGCGACTTTCAGGGCCGCGCCCTTGTCGAAATCGTTTACGCTGAAGAGCGCCGCGCCCTCCTCCGGCAGTGCGGAACCCGCCGCCATCTCGGCCTTGGCGAAGGCGTGGCCGAAGCGGCCGGCGTGGCCCATCACCTCGCCGGTCGAGCGCATCTCCGGCCCGAGCAAGCTGTCGGCCCCGGGCAGCTTCTGGAACGGCAGCACCGCTTCCTTGACGAAAAACCCGTCCACCTCCGGCTCCTGGAGGATTCCGAGCTCCGCGAGCGATTTGCCGGCCATGACCTGCGCCGCGCGGCGCGCGAGCGGAACGCCGACCGATTTGCTCACGTAGGGAATCGTCCGCGACGCGCGCGGATTCACCTCCAGCACATAGACCACGTCGTCCTTGACCGCCAGTTGCACGTTCATCAACCCGCGGACCCCCAGCCGCCGGCCGAGCTTTTCGGCGTATTCGCGCATCGTGTTGAGGTGGTAGGCGCTGATCTTGTAGGGCGGCAGAACGCAGGCGGAATCGCCGGAGTGCACGCCGGCCTCCTCGATGTGCTGCATGATCGCCGCCACCACCGTGCGCTGGCCGTCGGCGATCGCGTCCACGTCCGCCTCGTAGGCGTCCTCGAGGAAGCGGTCGACCAACAGCGGCTGGCCCGGCGCGGCGGCCAGCGCCTCGCGCGCGAAACCCTCCAGCTGCCCTTCATCTCCGACAATCGCCATCGCCCGCCCTCCCAGGACGAACGACGGCCGCACCAACAGCGGGTATCCGATCCGCTCGGCGATCCCGCGCACCTCCTCGAGCGAGCGGGCGATCCCGTGCTCCGGCTGCGGAATGTCGAGGTCGTCGAGCACCTCGGCGAACCGCCGCCGGTCCTCGGCCAGGTCGATCGCCTCGGCCGAAGTCCCCCAGACCGGAACGCCCGCGGCCGCCAGGTCCGCCGAAAGGTTCAGCGGAGTCTGTCCGCCGAATTGCAGGATCACCCCGGACGGCTTCTCGCCGTCGATGACGTTGAGGACGTGCTCGAGCGTCAGCGGTTCAAAATAAAGCCGGTCGGCGGTGTCGTAGTCGGTGGAAACCGTCTCCGGATTGCAATTCAGGAGGATCGTCTCATAGCCCATCTCGCGCAGCGCGAACACCGCCTGGCAGCAGCAATAATCGAACTCGATTCCCTGCCCGATCCGATTGGGGCCGCTTCCGAGGATCAGCGCCTTGGGCTTCGGCGTAACGCGCGCCTCGTCTTCGGTTTCGTACGAGGAATACAGGTACGGCGTCTGGGCTTCGAATTCCGCCGCGCAGGTGTCCACCCGCAGGAAGGTCGGCCGGATCCCGAGTTCCAAGCGCCGCGCGCGGATCTCCGCGGCCGCGAAGTTCCTTTCCGGCTTCGACAGCAGGCGGGCGATCCGCGAATCCGAAAGGCCGAAGCGCTTCGCCTCGCGGAACAAATCCACCGGCAGGGTTTCGAGGCCGAACCCGCCGATCGACTTTTCGAGATCCGCGGTCCGCCTCAGCTGATCCAGGAACCACGGGTCGATCCCGGTAATCCCGGCCAGCTTCCCGAGATCGGCTCCCGCGCGGATCGCCCGGTAGACGCCGAACAGTCGATCCGAGGTCGGGACGCTGAGCGCCTCCCATTCGGCGGCGGTTTTCGGATCGGCGGGAGCCGGTTTGTCCGGGCCGGATCCGTCCAGCGCGTCGATCCCGCTTTCGAGCGAGAGCACCGCTTTGGAGAGCGCCTCGGGAAAGGTGCGCCCCAGCGCCATCACCTCGCCGACCGATTTCATCTGCGCCCCGAGCGTCGGATCCACCCCCGGGAACTTCTCGAACGCCCAACGCGGGATCTTCGCCACCACGTAATCGAGCGAGGGTTCGAACCCGGCCTTGGTCTGCCCGGTGATGTCGTTGGGGATCTCGTCGAGCGTGTATCCGACGGCGACCAGCGCCGCCACTTTGGCGATCGGGAAACCGGTGGCCTTGGAAGCCAGCGCCGAGGAGCGCGAGACGCGCGGATTCATCTCGATCACCAGCGCCTCGCCGTCCTTGGGATTGACCGCGAACTGGACGTTGGATCCGCCGGTTTCGATCTCCACCGCGCGCATCACCCGCCGCGCCAAGTCGCGCAGGATCTGGTATTCGCGGTCGGTGAGCGTCTGCGACGGGGCGACGGTGATGCTGTCGCCGGTGTGCACGCCCATCGGATCCAGGTTTTCGATCGAACAGACCACGACGAAATTGTCCGCCCGGTCGCGCATCACCTCGAGCTCGAATTCCTTCCATCCGAGGACCGACTGCTCGAGCCAGGCTTGGCCGATCGGCGAGACGGCAATCGCCTTGCGCACCGCCTCGGGAAGCTCCTCCGGCCGGTTGACCCACGAGGCCCCGGTTCCGCCGAGGGCGAAGGACGCGCGCACCAGGACCGGCAATCCGGTTTCCTTGGCGAGATCCTGCGCCTCGGCCAAGTTGTGCGCCGGGCCGCCGCGCGGGACGGGAATGCCGTGTTCGCGCATCGCCCGGTTGAAGAGCTGCCGGTCTTCGGCCAGCTCGATCGAGCGCAGGCGCGCGCCGATCAGTTGCACGCGGTATCGCTCGAGGGTGCCGCGCTGGGAAAGCGCCAGCGCCATGTTCAGCCCGGTCTGTCCGCCGACGGTCGGGAGCAGCGCGTCAGGCCGCTCCTGGGCGATGATCGCTTCGAGCGCATCGGGGGTGAGCGGCTCGATGTAGGTTGCGTCGGCCAGGTCCGGATCGGTCATGATCGTGGCCGGGTTGGAATTAACCAGGATCACCCGGTAACCCTCGGCGCGCAGGGCTTTGATCGCCTGGGTGCCGGAATAGTCGAACTCTGCCGCCTGGCCGATGACGATCGGTCCGGAACCGACCACGAGGATCGAGCGGATGTCGGTGCGCTTCGGCATCAATCCCCGCCTTTCACCACCATCGCGAAGAACCGGCCGAACACCTCCCGGGCGTCGTGCGGCCCGGGCGAAGCCTCGGGATGGAATTGGACGCAGAAGACCGGGCGCCGCTTCAGCCGCAAGCCCTCCACCGAACCGTCGTTGAGCGAAACCATCGTGACCTCGGCCTCGTCCTTCGGCAGGCTTTCGGCCTCGACGATGTAATTGTGGTTTTGGGCGGTGATCCAAACCCCGCGCGTGCCCTCGTCTCGCACCGGATGGTTGCCGCCGTGATGGCCAAACTTCAATTTTGCGATCCGCCCTTCGAGCGCCAGCCCGATCAACTGGTGCCCCAGGCAGATGCCGAGGGTGGGGATGCCGCTCTCCAGAAGCGAACGCACGGCGGCGACGATTTTCGGCAAGCCGCGCGGATCGCCCGGTCCGTTGGAAAGGAAGATGCCGTCCGGCTTGAGCGCCAAGGCCTTCTTGGCCGGCGTGCCCGAGGGAACCACGGTCACCCGCGCGCCCTCCGACGCCAGATGGCGAAGGATGTTGCGCTTCATGCCGAAGTCGTAGGCCAGGATGTGCTTCCCCTTCAGAGCCCCCGCGCCGTCCGCCACCCACTTGCTGCCCGGATCGCCCGCCCAGGCGTATTCCCGCGGGCAGGAGATTTCGCTGACCATGTCGCGCCCGTCGAGCCCTTCCCAGGCGCGCGCCGTCTCGAGGAGCTTCTGCGGATCCGCGCCGCGCGTCGAGAGCGCCGCCTTTTGGGTCCCGCCGTCGCGCAGCCGGCGGGTGAGAAAGCGCGTATCGACGCCGCTGATCCCGGGGATTCCGGCCTCCGCCAGCCACTCCGCCAGCGGCTTTTCCGCGCGCCAGTTGGAAACCGCCGGGCTGATCGACCGCACTACCGCCGCCGAGACCTGCGGGCGCTCCGCTTCGCAATCCTCGCGGTTGACTCCCACGTTGCCGATGTGCGGGCAGGTGAACAGCACTCCCTGCCCGCGGTAGGAGGGATCGGTGAGGATTTCCTGGTAGCCGCTCAGGCTGGTGTTGAAGACCAGTTCAAAAACGGCGTCGGCTTGCGCGCCGAAGGCCTCCCCACGCAGGACGGTTCCGTCTTCCAGCGCCAGGGTCGCGGCGTTCACGTAATGACCGTCCCTTTCCCCGCCAGTGCGGCGGTTACCGGCCGCGGGATCCGGCTGTCGGCGAAGATCACCCGCCGAACGCCTTCACCGAGCGCCTCGCTCGCGCCGAGAACCTTCTTCTTCATCCGACCCTCGGCGTACTTAAGCGCGTCTTCGAGTCCCGCGCGCTCGATCTTCGGGAGGAGCGTGCTTTGGTCGGGGAACTTGCGCATCAGCCCGGGGACATTGGTGAGAATCACCAGGCTTTCGGCTTTGAGCGCACCGGCGATCATCGCCGCCGCACGGTCGGCATCCACGTTGAGCGCCACGCCCTCGGGCGAGATCGCCAGCGGTGCGACGACCAAGGTCAGCCCGGATTGGATCAGCGTCTGCAGCAGCGCCGCGTCGACCTTCTCAATCGTTCCGGTGTGGTCGCCGTGCAGCATCCGCACCCGCCCGTTCTCCACCGACCGTACGGCTTCCTTGCGCTTGGCCTGCATCGCACGCCCGTCCACCCCCGAGAGGCCGAAGGCGTTGACGCCGAGCCGCTGCAGCCGCTCGACCAGGAGGATGTTGATCTTGCCCGCGGTGACCATGGCGAAAATCTCGAGCGTCTCGCGGTCGGTGTAGCGCGAGGTGAAGCCCGACGGGCTGGTGACGAATTTCGGGGGATGGCCGAGCTTCTCGGAAACCGCGTTGGTCTCCTCCGATCCGCCGTGGACTAGCACCGCCCGCTGTCCGGATCGGATGAGTTGGGCCAGATCCGCACACACGGCGTCCATGTTGTTGCCGGCGGCTCCGCCGATTTTTACGACGAGCATGAGATCGCTTCCTTCCAATCCTCACCCCCTACCCCTTCATCCCCTCCCCCCTCGCCTGTGGTCATCGCAGGAGAGGGGGAGGGGAAAGAGGAGAGGGGGGTGAGGCTATATCGGGTGCAACCCGCCGAATTCCAACCCCAGGGTCTCTTCGAAGCCGCACATCACGTTCATCGCCTGAACGGCCGAACCGGAGGCACCCTTCATCAAATTGTCGATCGCCGCCATGGAAACGATCCGGCCCGTATCCGGGTCCAATTCAAAACCGAGATCGACGTAGTTGCTGCCGGCGAGGATTTTCGGATCCGGGACGCGGTGCACGCCGGTCTTTTCCTTGACGATTCGGAGGAACGGCTCCGCCTTGGCGAAGGCCCGGTACGCCCGCCACAGATCCTTCTCGGTCACGCCGGGTTTGGCGAAGCAATGCGCCGCGGCCAACGCCCCGCGGACGAGGTCCACCGAGGTGATGGTCATGTGAAAATCCGGAAGGCCCAGCTCCTGGATCACCTCGGCCGTGTGGCGGTGGCCGGAGGGCGCGTACGTGCGGATCACGCCCGCCCGTTCCGGGTGGTGCGAGCCGGCGTTCGGACTGCCCCCCCCCTCGGAGGATCCGACCTTCACGTCGACGATCACCGTGCGGGCCGAATCCAGCAATCCGCCGCGGACCAGCGGCGCCAAGGCCAGGTTGGCCGCGGTGGCGTTGCACCCCACGCCGCTGATGTACTCCGCCGTTTGCATCTCCGCGCGGTGGAATTCCGGCAGCCCGTACACGAATTTGCCGATCCACTGCGGGGCGGCGTGGTCGCGGCCGTACCATTTTTTATACGCCGCCGGGTCTTTCAGCCGAAAATCCGCCGAGAGGTCGACGATCTTTCCCGCCAATCCCGCGTAGCGCCCGATCTCCTTCTGCGCCTCGCCATGGGGCAGGGCAAGAAACAGGACGTCGCATTCCTTGAGCACCTGGCGTGAGACGAACTGCAAGGCCGTCCGTTTGCGCAGGTGCGGGTGAGTCGAATGGACGTATTCGCCCACGTGCCGCTCGGACGTCGCCTGCACGACGTCGATCTGCGGATGCCCGAGGAGGAGTCGCAGCAGCTCGCCGCCGGTATAGCCCGAGGCGCCGACGATGCCGGCTTTGAGTTTTCCGTTCATTTCAATATCTCCATGACCGACGCGCGCGGCACCGGGTGGTATTGCGCTTGGAATTGGTCCTTCTTTTTGCCCACTTCGATCGTATAGTCGATTACGTATCCGGGGATGTCGATCCCGGTGGCCGGCACCGAGGTATGGAACTCCATCGTGTGGTTGACCTCGTTGACCAGGTAGCCGCGGGTTTCGTCTTCGAGAATGTCGACCGCGAGGACCCCGCCTCCGACCGCCCGCGCCGCGGCGACACTGATCCGGTCCAGGTCCGGGGTGACCGGGCAGGGCGATCCCTGGCCGCCGCGGGCGGTGTTGGTGATCCAGTGCTCCGACGAGCGATAGATCGCGGCGATCGTCCGCTCGCCGACGACGAAGGCGCGGATGTCGCGCCCCGGCTTTCGGATGTATTCCTGGATGTAGAAGATGTTCTGCTGGTAGTTGCCCAGCACCTCGCGCGCCTCGAGGACCGCTTCGGCGGCGTCGCGGTCGTTGATCTTCGCCACCATCCGGCCCCATGAGCCGATAACCGGCTTGAGCACCACCGGGTAGCCCATCTTTTCGATCGCCGCCAGCGCGCTTTCCGGCGTGAAAGCTACCTTCACCTCGGGCTGGGGGATGCCTGCGAACTTCAATGCCGCGGAAGTCCACAGCTTGTCGCCGCAGGTATCGGCCACGGCCGAAGTGTTCACCGTGGGAATGCCCCAGCCGTTGAGGATTTTACAGGCGTACAGCCCGCGCCCGTAGGAGAGGGACCGTTCGAGTAGCACCGAGAGGTGGTCCCACTCGCCGGGATGGTTGAGGTCGAACACCGCCTCCCGGTCGTCGATTTTTTCGTATTCGACGCCGCGCTTTTCGAGCGCTTCGAACAGCCACTTTTCTTCGATGCGCAAGCGGGTCATCAACACGCCGATCTTCATGATTGCAGCCTCCGCCCCCCTCCTCGGTCCGCTCCCGTTTGCTTCGCAAACAGGAGCGGAGAAATCACTCGCCCCAATCCTCGGCTTCCTTCGGAGCCAGGGACAGCGTCACGGGATCCAATCCCGTCAGCTCCAGCTCGACTCCGCAATCCGGGCAAACCAGGATTTCACCCGTCTGCGCGTCGTCCGGGACGGCGACCTCTCCTTCGCATTCTGGGCAAAGACCTTTCATTTTGATTCTCCTTTGGAGCGCATGCACGGCGCCCGCGTTTCGTTTTGGCGCATCCCCGCGCCATGGGATTTTTCAAACCGGATCCGATCCCCCGGCCGCCCCCTTTTTCGGGAGATTCATTTTTCCTGCAAGATCTGCACCGCCCGGTCGATCTGCTCCTTCACGGCGGAGGGGGCCGTGCCGCCTTTGGCGCTGCGGTGGGAAAGCGCGCTCTCCGTGCAAAAGACCTGCGCGAGATCCTGCCCGACCGCGGGGTGGATCTTCCGGAGTTCCGCCATCTCCAGGCGGGATAGCGGGATCCCAAGTTCGATCGCCCGCCGCACCGCCCGGCCCGCGGCGGTGTGCGCCTGCCGGAACGGGACGCCCCGGCGGACCAGGTAGTCCGCCAAGTCGGTGGCGAACATCCCGTCGTCGAGCGCGGCGGCCATCCGCTCCCGGTGAACCGTCAGGGTCTCCAAAACGCCGCGCAATGCCGGAAGGACCGCCTCCAGGGTGTCCGCCGCTTCGAACGCCGCCGGCTTGTCCTCCTGCAAATCCTTGTCGTAGGCGGACGGCAGGCCCTTCAGCACGGCCAACAGCCCGGTCAGCAGACCGATCAGCTTCCCGCTCTTCCCGCGCGCCAACTCGAGCAGGTCCGGATTCTTCTTCTGCGGCATCAGGCTTGAGCCGGTGGCATAGGCGTCGTCCAATTCGACAAATCCGAACTCGGCCGTGGAAAACAGGATCAGCGCGTCCGCCATCCGGCTGACATGCACGCCGAGCATCGCCGCGGCGAAGAGGAACTCGGCCGCGAAATCCCGGTCCGCAACGGCGTCGATGCTGTTGGGTGAGGCCGATTTAAACCCCAGCTCCGCGGCCAGCGCGTCGCGGTCGACGGGAAACGCCGTCCCCGCCAGCGCGCCGCTTCCCAACGGACAGACCGCGGCCCGCTCCCGGATCTCCCGCAGGCGCAGGCGGTCGCGGTCGAGCGCCCAGAAGTGCGAGAGCCACCAATGCGAAAGCAGGATCGGCTGCGCCCGCTGGGTATGGGTGTATCCGGGGAGAACCGCGCCGAAATCGGCCTGGGCCCGGGCAAGCAACGCCTCCTGCAGCGCGCGGACTCCACCCAGGATCCGGCTTTCCGCCTCCACGATCCACATCCGGAAATCGGCCGCCACCTGGTCGTTGCGGCTGCGGCCGGTGTGCAGTTTTCCGGCCGCTGCCCCGATCAGCTCGCCCAGCCTGCGTTCGACGGCGGTGTGGATGTCCTCGTCCGACGGCGCGAAGGCAAAGGCGCCTTCCGCCAATTCCCTTCCGATCTGCTTCAGCCCTTCTTCGATCCGGCCGGCTTCTTCCTCCGTCAGCACGCCGGCGCGCCGCAGCGCGTGCGCCCAGGCGGTCGACCCGCGCACGTCCTGGGCCGACAGGCGGCGGTCGAAGGACAGCGAATCGTTCAGCGCCGCCGCTTTTGGGTCGAGGCTTTCTTGAAATCGCCCGGTCCACAGTTGTGTCATCGTCGTTCCTTCCTCACCCACTTCCCCCGCCCCCTTCCTCCTCACCCGGCATAAGCCGGGAGAGGAGGAAGGGGGCGGGGATGAGAGGAGGCGCTTAATCCCGGTCCACTTCTTCCGGAGCCACCGGCGGAATGTCCTTGCCGCCTTCTTCCAGCAAAGCCCGCACTTTGAGCGGAAGGCCGAACAGGTGGATGAATCCGGCGGCGTCGCTGTGATCGTAGACCAGCGAATGGCCGAAAGTGGCGAATTCCTCGCGGTACAAGCTGAACGGACTCGAGCGCCGCTCCACGATCAGGTTGCCCTTGTAGAGTTTGAGCACAATCGATCCCGTCACGTGCTCCTGCGTGCGGTCGAGGTAGGCCTGCAGATCCTCGCGCAGCGGCGTGAACCACTGGCCGAAATACACCAGCTCGGCGTAGCGCAGGGCGGCCCGTTCCTTTTCGTGCTGGGTCTCCCGGTCAAGGGTGATGCTTTCCAATTCGCGGTGGGCTGCGACCAGGATCGTCCCGCCGGGGGTTTCGTAGATCCCGCGGGATTTCATCCCCACCAGCCGGTTCTCCACCAGATCGACCCGGCCGACACCGTTGCGTCCGCCGATCTCGTTCAGGCTTTCGATGAGTTTGGCGCCGGAAAGCTTCTTGCTGTTCAACGAAACCGGGTTGCCTTTCTCGAAGCCGATTTCCACGAATTCCGGAGCATCCGGCGCCTTTTCGGGGGAAACCGTCAACTGGAAGAGGTCCTCCTCCGGGGCATTGGCGAGGTTTTCGAGCGGCCCGCCCTCGTGGGATAGGTGCCACAGATTGCGGTCTCGGCTGTAGAGCGATTTTCCCGTCGTATCCGGGAGGGCGATCCCGCGCGTTTTTGCGTAGGCTACCGCATCCTCCCGCGAGCGGATGTCCCACTCGCGCCAGGGTGCGATCACCTTCAAGCGCGGGTTGAGCGCGGTGTAGGTAAGCTCGAAGCGCACCTGGTCGTTGCCCTTGCCGGTGCAGCCGTGGGCGACGGCGTCGGCGCCGGTTTGCTCCGCCGCCAACACCTGATGCTTGGCGATCAACGGCCGGGCAATGGACGTGCCCAGCAGGTACTTGCCTTCGTAGACCGCGCCCGAGCGCACCAGCGGGAAGATGTACTCCCGCGCGAATTCCTCACGCAGATCCTTCGAGATCAGCTTGCCGGCGCCGGATTCCCTGGCGCGCCTCTCGAGCGAGGCGGTCTCGCCGACACCCTGGCCGATGTCGGCGGTGAAGCAGATCACCTCGCAGCCGTAGGTTTCCTTCAGCCAGGTGACGATGATCGAGGTGTCCAACCCGCCGGAGTAGGCGAGGACCACTTTCTTGGCCAAGTTTCTTTCCATCAAGAACTCCTTCCTCCCGCCGCGTAAAAAAAGCCCTCCGGGATCCGGAGGGCTTTTTTATTCAATCCCTATGCTTGTCCGCATGCGGCCAAGCGCAATCAGCCCACCTTCCCGTTTTCCGGGTGGAAGAGCGGACGACGAGCGCGAGGCTTGAGCGAAATGGCATCCATAGCGAACGTGCAGATTTTACCGGACTCGCCATTCGATGTCAAGGCGGCGGGGGGGATATAATACGCCCCGGTCTGAGGCTCAGTCCGAAAGGAGACCGCCATGCGAATCGCCCTGGATGCAATGGGGTCCGACAACTACCCCCGTCCGGACGTGGAAGGCGCGGTGATGGCCGCGCGCGAGTACGGCGAGGAGATCCTGCTGGTCGGCGATGAGCAAGCCGTTCGCCCGGTTCTGGATTCGTTCTCCCCCGGCGGCCTGCCGATCCGCCTGGTCCACGCCCCCGAAATGATGACCATGAACGAGAAGGGGCTGGCGCTGGCGCTCAAGGCCAAACAAAAAGAACCCAAGACTTCGATGGCGGTCGGCGTGGACCTGGTCAAACAAGGCCAGGCCGACGCCTTCGTGACGATGGGCAACACGGGCGCGGCGGCGGCGGTGGCCTTCTTCCGGCTCGGCATGCTGCCCGGAATCGAACGCCCGGCGCTCGCCCCCGCCTTCCCGACCCGCACGGGTTTCTGCGTGGTCCTCGACATCGGGATCAATCCGGACCTGCAGCCGAAAAACCTGTTCGAATTCGCCGTGATGGGATCGGCCTACGCACAAGCCGTGCGCGGGGTGGAGCGTCCGCGCGTGGCTTTGCTTTCGAACGGCGAAGAAACCGGCAAGGGCAACTTTCTGGTCCGCGAAGCCACCCCGCTGCTGCAGGCCGGCGGTTTGAACTTCATCGGCAACGCCGAGCCCAAGGAAGTGTACGCCGGAAGCGTGGACGTCCTGGTCACCGACGGCTTCTCCGGAAACGTCTTCCTGAAATCCTCGGAGGCGGTGGCCAAGCTGATCGTCGACACGATCAAGGAAAAAATCCTGGCCGGGTCCGTGACGGTCAAGCTGGGCGGCGCGCTGGTCAAACCCGCGCTGAGCAGCATCCGCAAGCTGTTGGATCCGAGCGAGGAAGGGGCGGCGCCGCTGCTCGGCGTGAATGGGCTGGTGTTCATCGGCCACGGCCGCTCGGACGCCCTGGCGGTGAAGAACGCCGTCCGCGTCGCGATCGGCGCCGCAAAATCCGGCATGCAGGATCTTATCCGCACGGAGATCTCCCGCCTGGGGGCGGGGCTTCCGGCGGTATCCTAAGGAGAAAAGCATGACCAATCCGCGACCCCGGGTGGTGATCACCGGAATGGGGGCGATCACCCCGCTCGGCCTCACCGTACCCGAACTGTGGCAAGGGCTGTTGGAGGGCCGCTCGGGCATCTCCCGGATCAGCCAGTTCGACGCCGGTTTTCTTCCGTGCCAGATCGCCGGCGAAGTGAAGGGATTCGATCCCGGCCGCTATATCAATATTAAAGAAGCGCGTCGAATGGCTCGCTGTTCCCAATTCGTCCTGTCCACCGCACAGGAGGCGTTGCGGGCCGCCGGATTGGAGGGCGGCTTTCCGGATCCGGAGCGGGTCGGCGTCCTGCTCGGTACCGCGGTCGGCGGATGGGACCGGATGGCCGAAGGGCTGAAGGTGATGTGGAACCAGGGATACCTTAAGGTCAACCCGTTCATCCCGCCTTCGTCGATTCCGAACATGCCGGGCCATCACCTTTCGCAAAAATATCAGGCGCTCGGCCCGCTGAACACCGTCCCCACCGCCTGCGCGGCGGGGACCCAGGCGATCGGGGAAGCCGCCGAACTCGTCCGGCGCGGGGCGGCCGACATCGTCCTCACCGGCGGCGTGGAGGCCCTGGTGGTGGATTTCATGATCGCCTCGTTTTGCGTGATGCGCGCCCTGCCGGTGAACTTCAACGATTTCCCCGAGCGCGCCTCGCGCCCCTTCACCCGCGACCGCGAGGGTTTCGTGTTTTCCGAGGGTTGCGCCATCCTGGTCGTCGAATCGCTCGAAAGCGCGCGGGAGCGCGGCGCCCCGATCGTCGCCGAAATCCTCGGGCAATCCTCCTCCTCCGATGCCTTCCACATCGCCGCGCCGGATCCTACCAGCAAGGGCGCGGTGCGGGCCATCCGCTGGGCCTTGGCGGACGCCGGCATCACCCCCGAGCAGGTGGATTACATCAACGCCCACGGCACCTCGACCCCGGCCAACGACCTGATGGAAACCAACGCCATCAAGCAGGTGTTCGGCGAACGCGCCAAACGGATCCCCGTCTCCTCGACCAAGTCGATGATCGGCCACCCGCTGGGCGCCGCCGGCGCCATCGAGGCGGTCGCCTGCGCCTTGACCCTGCGGGACGGGATGATCCATCCGACCATCAATTACGACAACCCCGATCCGGAGTGCGACTTGGACTACGTGCCGAACGTCAAGCGCCCGGCCGATGTCCGGATCGCACTCTCCAATTCCTTCGGCCTGGGCGGCCAGAACGCCTGCCTGGTCCTGCGCAGATGGGAGGAAGAGTGAGGAAGATCAGCAATCCCGCAATGCTTAAACGCAACAAGCAGATCGGCACCTACGGCCAGCTGGGCGGGATGGGGCTCCTCGGCGCCGCGGTCGTGGTGAGTTTTCTGTGGCCGGAACGGATCGACCTGATGTACCTCGGAATGATCAGCGGATTCATCCTGGCCAGCGTCGGCAATACCTTCACCAACCGCTGGGGCCGCACCCCCCCCCCCGACCAAGCCATCGACGACGTGCTCAAAGGGCTGGACGACCGCCACACGATCGTGCACTTCCGGCTGGGGGCCGAGCACGCCCTCTTTACGCCGAACGGGATCGTCGCGATCCTAGCCAAGTACGAACGCGGGCGGATTTCCTTCGATGGCAAAAAGTGGCGCCAGACGGGCGTTTCCGGCTTTATGAAATTCTTCGGCATGGAGGTGCTAGGCGATCCGGTTTCCGACTCGGAATTCGAGGCCGAGAACCTGACCCGCAAACTGCGGAAAATCCTCAAGACCGAATCCTTGCCTCCCGTCCAGGCGCTGATCGCCTTCGTCAACGACAAAACCCGGGTCGAGGCCGATTCCTCGCCCGTCCCCGCATTGCACGCCTCCAAGGTCAAGGAACACATCCGCCACCTGCCCAAGAACCCGACCCTTCCGCCGGACCAATTTCGGCAAGTGTTAGAATATCTCGGCGAGAAAGCCTGACCGCCGGACCCGCGCCTTCGCGGCGAAAATTTTCCCCAACAAGGAGAAACGAACCGTGGCCTACAAAATTTCCGACGACTGCCTGAGCTGCGGGGTTTGTGAACCGGAATGCCCCAACCAGGCGATCAGCATGGGGGACGCGCATTACGAAATCAATCCGGACCGGTGCACGGAATGCGTCGGCTTTTTCGATCAGCCGCAGTGCGCGTCGGTCTGCCCCAACGAGGCGATCGGCCCGGATCCGGACCGCAGGGAATCCAAAGAGGAGCTCCTGGCCAAGAAGAACCGGCTGCACCCGTAAGGCGGATTCTTGGCATCCGTTTTCCATGCCCCGCGGGCGGCCATCGGCCGCTCGCGCATTTTTAGTTCGTGGATGTTTTTTCCTTCCCATCCCGCTCGCAGGGCGGGATGACATTCGGGGAAAAACTACGCAGAGTTATACCCCCTCTTCCGGGTCCCAGCATCCGCCCGGCTCCTGCGGCTTGCACGGCGCCGAGCGGATGATGTAGCTTTCAAAGGAAAAATGCCTTTCTTGATCTTCGTTCGATACGGCGAGGATCTCCTCTGCAACACCCGGTTCTCGGCCGTTGCCGCGGTCGAAGGCAGCGGCTTTCATCCAAAAGCTGACGCCGATGTACCATTCCCCCGGCAGGTCGAGCGGGATCCCGCGCATCGTGATAGTGTATAGAAATAATTTGTCGTTAAACAAACCATCCTCTGAGAAGTTGCAGATTCTTTCAACCCCCGCCAGGGCGGTCAGCCCGGCGTCCATCTCGGTCCGGTTTTGCCCGGCCACGCATGCGCCCACCTCCACCAGCGCGATCGCCGGATATTGCATCTCGCTTCGGAACGAGAGAGGCATCCGCGTCCCGACGAGATACGATTTGGCGTCGGACTCCAGGAAAAGGCAATCCTTGTTCTTCTCGAGAAATTCAGCAGCGGCTTCGGGATCGGAGACCCCCGCATTTCGACAACCGGCATATCGCCCGGCCGGGCGGCGATGACCGCCCATTGGTCCGGGTAGAGATAATGAAGAACCGGATTTTTAGAGTCGGAGAGATAAGGTCCGGGGCCAGGCAGATCCCGTGCGGGATGAATTGGGGAAAAGGACCATCCCGTTCAACCTCCCCCGCGCCCCTCCCCGTGTTGTGCGGAACGGGAGAGGGGAGACGTCCAGAGCGTCACAAGGGACAGGCGGAAGTGGCATGGACGGAAAAAGGTTTATTCCAGAGCTGCCTCTGCCCGGCTGATTATTTTGCCGCACGCCTCCAAATTCAATCCGCTTTTTCCCTCCGCCATCCGGCTTCCCGTCCCTGCGCTTCGGGACAGGCTTCCCAGCCCCATATAAACGGATGAAGGATTGTATCCGTTCGAAGCCACCGACCTTGAGCGATGGACTGGGAGAATGCATCCCGGAACGTCCGTCCCGAGCGAAGCGAGGGACAGTGACGGGAGGGCGGGATGAGGGCGGCACGGTTGAGTTGTTGGGGGAAAAAAATATATTTCGGATGCGCTCGCGCCGTTTTCAATCACCGCGTTTCGGGGTACGATTGCGGAAACGGGAGGGCCCGGATGATTGCGGAAATCATAGCCATCGGCAACGAACTGCTGCTGGGAGAGATCGCCGACACGAACACCCAATGGATCGCCCGCACGCTGCGCGAAGAGGGGATCGAAGTCCGGCGCGCGACCGCCGTCGGCGACCACCTCGAGCGGATCGCGGCCGCCTTTCGGGAAGCCGCCGAACGGTCCGATGCCGTCATCGCCACCGGCGGACTGGGGCCGACCGTGGACGATCCGACCCGTGACGCCGCGGCCGAAGCCGCCGGCGTGGGGCTCGTTTTCCAGCCCGAACTCTGGGAGGAAATCCGGGACCGGTTCCGGATCCTCGGCCGCGCCCCCACCGATAACAATCGCAAGCAGGCGCAACTGCCGCAGGGCGCCGAGGCCCTTTCGAATCCATTCGGAACCGCCCCCGGTTTCGCCCTGGAGATCGGCCGCGCGGTTCTGTTCGCGGTTCCCGGGGTGCCGAGCGAGATGGAGGCGATGATCCGCGAGGGGGTCCTGCCCGCCCTGCGCCGCCGCGGCGGCGGGCCGGCGGTCATCCGCAAGCGGGTCCTGCACGTAGTCGGTTTGGGGGAATCGCAGATCGACGAGCGGATCGGCCGCTGGGAAAGCATGGAAAATCCGATCGTGGGGCTGAATGCGCACGCCGGCCTGACCGACGTCCGCATCGTCTCGCGGGCCGCGGTCGAGTCGGAAGCGCTTGCGGTGATCTCCGCCGCGGAGAGCGACATCCGTTCCGCCCTCCGCGGATACGTCGTCGGCGCCGACGAACAGACTTTGGCCGGTGCGGTCCTCGGCCTGCTGCCGCCGGGGGCGGCGCTTGCCAGCGTAGAATCCGGGACCGCGGGCGCGTTGGCGGCTTTGCTGGAAGCCGAGGAATCGGAGCGCTACCTCGGCGGCCGGATCCTCGGCGCCGCCGGCGGGAGCCGGGAGCTGGCGGAACGGACCCGCGGGGTTCAAGCGGATCTCCGCGCGACCCACGCCGTCGGCCTGGCCGTTCTCCCCGCCAAACGCTGCTTTCGGTCGGAATACGTCATCCGCTGCGGGGATGCGGTGGAGCGGAAGGTTCGGACCCATTTGATCCCGCGCCCGTTGGCCTGCCGCTGGGCCGCCACTGTCGCGTTGACCGCCTGTTGGAACCTCCTCAAGGAATCAGCCCAGCCCTGAGCCCCGCCTTGCGCTGCTCCGTCCTCCTAGTTTCCTCGCCTTTCACCTGATCAATCTTACTTCGCCTTCGACTCAGACACAGGCTTTCCCCTCTCCCGGCATACTCCCGCTCGTACAACCTTCGCATCCCCAAAAAACCGATGCCCATCGCGCAGGGCAGGCACCCGGAGAGAGCGGGAAGGGTATAAAAGACGAGGGCGAGGTTGGATAAGGTGAGGATTGCCCAACAGCAGGCTGGTGAAAAAGGGGCAGGATGCCAACAGCCTCTTTCAGCACCCTGGTAGCGCGAAACGGACTGGAAAACCCCTTCGGCGGCCCCTGATCGGATGAAAGAAAATTGCCGCGGATCTTATTCGCCGCTTAGGTCCGGCCGGTTGCCGCCGGCTCGAAGCGGCGGCGTTTTGCCGGATTTTTGCGGCCCTTGACGCGTGTGATAACATGAGAATCGCTTTCACGATCCGCAGTCCAGCGGAACCGCATCCGCAACCCCGGCCGCGGCAAAGGCGAACTCAGGGAACCAACCTTCGAACACCCGCATCGAAACGAAGCTCCCGCTCCGCGTCCACGGTCTTCGGGGCAGAACCGCGGTTCCGCCGCCGGGAAAGGATTTGGTGGCCTCCATGCAGGAAGGATTCCTCGAAGCGACCCCGCCGATCGCGGCGGAACTCACGTTGCCCAGAAGGCTTTCGCGGCTACCGGAGCTTGCCTACAACCTTTGGTGGACCTGGCAGCCGCAGGCCCAGGACCTGTTCAGTCGGATCGATTTCTCGGTGTGGGAGGAGACCCGCCACAACCCGGTCCAATTCCTGCGCAAGGTGAAGCGCCCCCAGCTGAACGCCGCGCTTTCGAACGTCGGCTACATGGAAACCTACGGTCGGGTGATGGAATCCTTTGACCGCTACCTGGACGCCACCGACACCTGGTACCGGCGCGAAAATCCGGACCTGCTGAACCGCCCGATCGCCTACTTTTCCACCGAATACGGCCTGCATGAATCCATTCAGGGCTACGCCGGGGGGCTGGGCGTGCTGGCCGGCGATCTGCTCAAGGAAGCCAGCGACCTCGGAATTCCCATGGTCGGGCTGGGCTTTCTGTACACCCTCGGCTATTTCCGGCAAAGCGTAACGGAAGACGGATGGCAGGAAGCCCTCTATGAACCGCTGGATTTTTCCAACCTTCCGGTTTGGCCGGTGATCGGCCGGGACGGAAAACCGCTCACCGTCAACGTCGCACTCCCCGAACGGGATCTCTCCGCCCGCCTGTGGCAGGTGCGGGTCGGCCGAATCCCCCTCTACCTTCTGGACAGCAACGTCGAATCCAACTCGGAAGCCGACCGCGAACTGACGGCGCGCCTGTACACCAGCGAGGCGGAACAGCGCATCTCGCAGGAGATCATCCTGGGGATCGGCGGGGTGCGCGCTCTGCGCGCGCTGGGCTACAACCCCGCCGCCTGGCACCTCAACGAGGGCCACTCCGCCTTCGCCCTCCTGGAGCGGGCGCGCGAGTACGTCGCCGCCGGGCGGACCTTCGCCGAAGCCCGGGAGATCATCCGCAAGACGACGGTCTTCACCACCCACACGCCGGTCCCGGCCGGGGCCGACGAATTCCCGCTCTTGCTGATGGACAAATTTTTTCCGCAGTATTGGCCCCAGCTCGGGCTCGAGCGGGAAGGGTTCCTCGACATCGCCCGCCACCGACACTCCTGGGGCGAAACCTTCAGCAT
This sequence comes from Anaerolineales bacterium, assembly GCA_016928575.1. NCBI lineage: Bacteria > Bacillati > Chloroflexota > Anaerolineae > Anaerolineales > Anaerolineales bacterium. Next base: position 30,006 of record JAFGKK010000066.1, on the reverse strand, counting down.
GCCAGTCCTCGCGCTGCGGATGTCCGACCACGCCAACGGCGTATCGGAACTGCACGGCCGGGTGGCGCGCAAAATGTACAACCACCTTTGGCCGGACCTGCCGGAGGAGAAAGTTCCGATCCGCCACATCACCAACGGGATCCACTCCCAGACCTGGCTGGCCCCGCCGATGGCCTCCCTGTTCGACGAGTTTATGGGGGAGGATTGGCGCGAACGGATCGATCAGCAAGCCGTGTGGGACGGCGTGTGCGAAATTCCCGACAAGCAACTGTGGGAGACGCGGATCCACCTTAAGCAGCGTCTGGTGGCCCACATCCGCGACCGCTCCCGCCAGCAGTGGCTGTCCGGGAAAAAACACCCGGTCCAGATCGTCAACGCCGGCGTGCTGCTCGATCCGAACATGCTGATTATCGGCTTCGCCCGGCGCTTCGCCACCTACAAGCGGGCTGGCTTGCTGTTGCGCCGGCCGGACCGGCTGTTGGCGCTGCTCAACCGCCCGAACATGCCGGTCCAATTCATCTTCGCCGGCAAAGCCCATCCGGCCGACGAACCGGCCAAACGCCTGCTGCAGGACGTCTACCGGTTCGCCAAACGGCACGAGGCCGGCGGACGATTCGTGTTCCTTGAGGATTACGACATCAATCTGGCCCGCTACCTGGTCCAGGGCGCGGACGTGTGGTTGAACACGCCCCTCCGCCCACTGGAAGCCTCCGGCACCTCGGGCCAGAAGGCCGCGCTCAACGGCGTGCTGAACTTCTCGGTCCTCGACGGCTGGTGGCGCGAAGGCTACAACGGGCGCAACGGGTGGGCGATCGGCGACGACAAAGAGAATCAAAACGCCGAAGCGCAGAACGCGGAGGACACCGATTCGCTGTACGCGGTTTTGGAAAACGAGATCATCCCCCTGTATTACGAAAATCGGACGGCGGAAAACATCCCCTCCGAATGGCTCGTGCGGGTCCGCGAATCGGTCCGCACAATTTCGGCGACCTTCAACACCCGGCGGATGCTCAAGGAATACGCCTGCGACCTCTACCTGCCCGCCATCCGGCAGCCGTTCCCGGAGATGGACGATCCGTCTCTGGGAATCCCGACCTAAACGAATCCACGAAGCCCGCCCCAAATCGGCGGACCGGGGGATACGAAGGAGATCGGAAAAACACGAATTTTTGGAACTTGGTGTTGTCGAAAAAGCGGAGCGGCCTTTGGATGAATGAGATCCGGCAGATAATGGGGCGTCATTCCCGCGTGGTTTTAGCGGGAATCCAGGGTCTTTCTGCGGGCACGAATACAAAGTCCCTAGATGCCCGCCAAGAGCTCGCGGGCATGGCGATCGAAAAAATGCATTACTGATCTTATTGGAAAGCCTCCCGGAGAGGGAATTTTTTGCCTTCGTGCCCCGTTTTTATTCGCGCCCGTCGTGGATTCCTACTCCCCCACGCCGGTCTTGCCGAACTCGACCCTAAGGGTATCCCCGTCGAGGACGGCGGTCGAAGTATCTTCCACCACCCCGATCCAGGTGACTCCCGGCCGCAGGGCAAACGGGCCGTCCTGACCGTAAAACAGGATGGGGCGTTCGATGTTCGGGAGGCGCCAGATGCCTTCCTCCATCATCCCGTCGCGGAAGAGGAGCGCCTTCCCGCCGCCGAACAATTCCAATTCATAAATCTCCCGTTGCTGCCTGCGGATGTAATTCGCGTAGAGCACGATCACGTTCGAAACCGACAGCTGTTCGCCGGTCAGCCGGTCCGTCTGGGGAGCCATGTCCCGGTTTCCCTTATCGGTTTCCGACCAGCGGTAGTATTTCTTATCCTGCGGGTTGTAGCGCCACTCGGCGAGCGCGTTGTCGGAAACAAACCGCACCCAGACGTTCGACACCGCGCCGCCGCTCATGGGGGGAGGCGCATCGCTGAACTGCATTCCGGCCAAGTCCGGGATCGCGTCCGGGATCTTCAATACCTTGGCCGCCTTGCGCAGTTCGGCCGTGTCTCCGTAGATGCCGTTGATCGGCAGTTCGGAAGGATCGCGGCACAGCGCCGGACAATCCACCGGCCCCACATACAGCAGCCGGCCGCTCATATCCTGAAGCTCCATATACTCCCAGGTCGCCGAGTATTCGGCGCAGAACACCAGCAGCGACTGGTAGGCCCGCATAAACGGAACGTCGATCTTCCTGCCGGAGCGGATCGGGCCGACTTTTTCCACGTCGCGGCTGAGGTATACCGCATGCCAGCGGGTCATTCCGGATTCCTGGTAGAACTCGATCAGCAGGTCGGCATACGAGAGTCCGGCCTGCGGCCTCGCCGAGCGGGGATAACTCGAGACCTTGATCGAAAGCGGCCAGCGCTGCAGGACCGAAAGATCCGGCACGGCAAGCCCGGTGAGCGGATTGATGATTCCAGGCGTTGCGGTCGGCGAGGGGGTGTGAGTCCGATTTACGGTGGGAACAGGGGTTGGGGTGGCCGTGTGAGCGGCCGCGGCCGCGCCCGGCGATTCATTGCCCGAATCCGCCGTCGCCTCCCCCGGGCTTTCCTCCCCCAATCCCCCGCATCCGGCGGCGAACAGCATTGCGAGGATCAAGCCCCGGCGCGCCATCCAACCCCATGCCGCGGACGCGGAAACCCCGCGCCACCCGAGAATCGATTCGCCGCGTCCGTGCAATGTCATCGTTCGATTCCTTTTCTCCGCGCTCTCCCATCCAAGCAATGCTTTTGTACTATGAAACACCGACCGGGAACAGGGAAACACGTACCGTTGCGGGCCGAAAAGCCCGCAACGGCACGTACGGGAAAGGCAATTTTATCCTCGCTTAATGAGTTTTTCCGACCCGGGCATCTGATTAGAGCCGGTTGGTGAACCACCATTCAGTATTGGCCGCGGCCGCGCCGGAAGACCGGTCCCCGAGGATGGCGATGTAGCTCGTGCCCGGATGCAGCGGGAACAACTGGCCGTTGGAATCCACGAACTGCAGGGGCGTGGACGGCCCGCTGCTCTGCCACCGGCCTTGAAGCATGACCCCGTCCCGGTAAAAGTACCCCGGGCCTGACGAGGAAAGGCTCATGTCGAATTGCTCGCCCGCCCCGGTTTTGCCGACGTAAGGAAAAATGTCCACCACCAGGATGATCAGGTTATCGACCGCCAGCTGTTCGCCGGTGGTCCGGTCGGTCAACGGCTCGAGCGCTCCGGCGGCCGTTTCGGAAAAACGCAGGTAGCGGCCGGAGTCAGGATCAAACTTCCACTGGGCCGTAGCCGAAGACGAAAAATAAATCCGCGCTCCGGCCGCGGGGTTCAAGCCGTCGGGGACGGCCGGATCGAACACCAGCCCGTCCAGGACGGGCCGTCCGGAGGCGAGCATCCCCACCCGCCGGGCGTACTTCGTCAACTCGGCGGTGTTGCCGAAGGCGCTGTTTTCCACCTCCTTCACCTCCGGATCCCGGCAGATGGCGGGGCAGGACGCCGGAAATTCGTTGATGGTATCCACCCCGGTCTTGCTGATCTCCACCCACACGGTTTCGAACGCCTGGACGTGGACAAGGATGGCGTCGTAAAGCGGCATGATCCGAGTGTCGAGAACCCGGGCGGAGCGGATCGGGCCGACCTTATCGGAGTCCTGGCCGTAAAACATCGCGATCCAGCGGGTGTTTCCGAACTCGGTGTAGAACTCCCAAAGCAGGTCCGCCTTCGACATTCCGGCCTGAGGCCGTGCGGTGCGCGGGAAGTTGGAGACTTTAATCGCCAGCGGGCGGCGGTTCAAGAGATCCGGATCGGCGACGATTTTTCCGGTCAGCGGATTGACGTTGGAAGGGAACCCCGACGGACCGACGGGATACACCAGAGGGATCGGGGTTTCGGTCGGAGTGGCGGTCGGTTGGGGCGGGATTTCCGTCGGGGTGCTCGTCGGGGAGGATTCGACCGGGAGGAACGGCGTTGCCGAGGATTCCACCGCGGTTCCTGCACCCAAATTGCAGGCCGTTGCCAGGGCGGTCAGGACCAGAGGGAGTCCTCTTTGCAGAAGAATTGCACTGCCTTCGCGCATCCAACACCTCCGTGATCTGCAAACCGCCGGGATTGTACCGCCCGCACTATGTCCGGTCAATCCGCGCGCGCGCTTGTTGACTTGCATGCCTTTTGCCCTATAATTCAACCCTGTGACGCGAATCTCGAACTTATTCCGACTGCAGACTCTGGACAGCCAGACGGATTCGCACGAATCCCGGAAGGCGGAGATCGAGGCCGAGTTAAGGGAGCATCCGGAGTTGGACCGGGTCCGTGCGGAGGAAGCGGCGTTGCGCGCCGAAGTCGAATCCGCTCGCAAAGTCCTGCGAAAAGCGGAAGAGGAAACCCGGCGTCAACAACAGCGGATTGCCGAGACCGACAAAACCCTCTATGGAGGCGGCGTCCGCAATCCAAAGGAACTGCAGGATCTGCAGGAGGAAGCCGCGTCGCTCCGGCGCTACCTGGCGGTGCTCGAGGAACGCCAGCTGCAGGCGATGATCCAATTGGAGGACGGCGAGAAAACGCTCGCCGCGGCGGAGGCGAAAAGCGGGGAGGTGGAAAACCGCCGGAAGGAGCGCGAGGCGCAGCTCCGGAAGGAGCAAGCGGCCGAGCAATCCGCGCTGGCCACCCTCGCCGACCAGCGGGACGCCGTGCTGTCGGCCGTCCCGCCGGAAGACCTTAAGAAGTATTCCGCACTGCGCACGTCGAAGCGCGGAGTGGCGGTCGTCCGCTTGGAGGGCGGTTCGTGCGCCGGGTGCGGAGTGGCCCCCTCCGCGGCGCGAATCGATTCCGCCCGATCCGGCCAGGAGATCGTCTACTGCGGAAACTGCGGGCGGATTCTTTACTTGGGATGAGCATGGCCTTCCTCGGCAATTGGCAATTCGACCCCCTCTCCTTCTGGACCGGCATCCTGCTGGCCGCCGTGGCGGGGTTCTTCCTGTACCGCCTCCGCCATCGTATCGCCGGTTTGCGGGAAGCGATGGGGGAATCCTACCGCACCGCCCTGGAAGCCCTCACCACCACCGCCGCGCAGGGTTATCGCAACGACCTCCTGTTGTGGGCGCAATCCTCGCATATCGTTTCGCACCTGTTTGCACTCGAGGAAATCCTGCTTCCCCCCCGTCTGCTGGTTCCCCCGCTTCCGGTGGATCCGGACCAGCCGCCGGAGTACGACGCCCCGGCCCTCTTTCCCTTTTCCCCGGATTGGCCTCAACTGGCGGAGGCGTTCGGCGGCTCGAACATCCCCGCCAGACACCTGCTGACCCTGAAGACGCACACCCTGCTGGCAGGATTGCCGGGCAGCGGCAAGACAACCGTCCTCGCCGCACTGACCCTGGAGTGGCTGAAACGATCGCTGGAGACCGGCCCCGCCGCGGCCGGCATTCCCCGGGCGCTGTTCTACGCCAACGCGCACGACCTGGCCCTGCCCGGCTCCGGGAAAGACGCCCTGCCACCCCTGGCCGCGGCCGTCCAGCATTATGCCTCCACCCTCTCCTCCTCGCAGATCCCGTCCTATATAAAAGGAAGCCTGCGCGGCGATGCGTCCATCGTCCTACTGGACGCCGTGGACGAACTTCCCTTTCAGGCGCAGGATGCGGTCCGCGAATGGGTCCGCGACTTTATCGCCCAATATCCCAAGACCCGCATGATCGTCACCATCAGCCCCGAGGAAGTGGCGCATTGGCGGCCGATGGGGTTCGCCGTCGCCGCGCCCTCGCCGTGGCTGCCGGCCGACCACCGCCAATTCATGGAACAGTGGGGCGTTCGCTGGCAGGAGCTGGTCGTTTCCGACAGGAAAACCGGCGAAAAGCCGGACCCGGCGCTGCTGATCGGCTGGATCTCCCGCCAAACCCTGGGCCTCTCCCCGCTCGACATCACCCTGCGGATCTGGGCGGCGTTCAGCAGCGACCTGCAGGGAACCACCGGAGCGTCCGACCAGCAGGCCTACATCTCCCGGCATCTGCCGCTGGCCGCCGAGGAAGCCATGGCGCAGGTGGCGCGGGCGATGATCGTCGAGAATTTTTCCGCACCGACCCGCAAGCAAGTGGAAACCGCATTGGCGCTGGCTTGGCCCCACTCCGAGCAGTCCCTGCCCCCGGTGGAGGATTTCTTCGACGCCATGATCGCCCGCGGAATCCTGCGGCGCCGGCCCTCCGGGCGGGTCACCTTCGGCCACCTGGTCATCGCCGCGCGATTCGCGGCGCGAGCCGCGGCCGGGGAAGGCAACCTTTCGGCATTCTTCGCCGAGGCCAAATCCCCGCTGTCGGACCTGACGACGCAGGCGGTGGCCGCCACCACCGACGTGGCGACGCTGGTGTCCGCCCGGTTGAGCCCGATCATCCGCAAGGAAGAAGCGGATGGATCCTCCGGCTCCGGTTCGATGCCCCCGATTGTGGAAGACGGGTGGAAACTGCTGAAAGTCGCTTCCTGGCTGCGGGACGCCCCGCCCACCGCCGGATGGCGGGTGGAAGTGTTCCGCCGGCTGATGAAAACCGTGCGCACCGCCAGCCAGCCGTTCCCGCTGCGGGCGCGGGCGCTGTGCGCTTTCCTCAACAGCCGCGACACCTCGGCCACCCAGCTGTTCCGGCAGATCCTCTCGACGGAGGATTCCGACCGCGAGGCGCAGATCCTGGCCGCGCTCGGCCTGGGCGCGATGGCGGACCAAAGCGCGGTGGAATTGCTCGCCAAACAGTTGGAATCCGATTCCCGGGAATTGCGCTGGGCGGGAGCGCTGGCCCTCGGCCACATCGCCACCCACGCGGCGATCGACACGCTCGGCCAGGTTCTGCTGCAGGGCGAGGACGACCTGCGCCGCGCCGTCGCCGAGGCGCTCGCGCTCGATCCGATCGAAGGCCATGGGATTTTACGCGAGGCGATCCAGGACGCGGAATTGCTTGTCCGCCGGGCGGCGGTGTTCGGCTTGTCGCGCTCCGGACAGCCCTGGGCCCTGGAAATCCTCGAACGGGTGCAAATCGAAGACGGGCAGTGGGCGGTGAAATCGGCGGCCGCGCAGGCGGTGGAGAAGCTTCATGGCGAAGCCGACAATCCCCTGGCCGTGATCCCCCAGCCCGCCAGCCTGCCGTGGCTGGTGGCGTTTGCGGCGGAGCGCAAAACCGGCTTGGCGCCCGGCCTTCCGGCACTGGCAATGCTGCAGCGGGCGCTCCGCGAGGGCGAGCCGCGCCAGCGCGCGGCCGCGGTGGAAACCCTCGCCCACCTGGGAGACCCCGAATTCATCCCGGACCTTTGCATGGGCCTAAGCGACAACGAAAGCTTCGTGCGCAGCCTGGCCTTCGAAGGATTGTGGTCTCTGCGGACGAGGCACGAGGCCTCCGCACAGGAATGACGCGCGGCCGGACCGGCGGCGCCGGAATCCGGACGGCATCCCCCTTGGAAGCCCAAGCCGCGGCGCAGCCGCATTCCCGCCGGTGCGGAAGGAGTGCGTGATCCCCAAGAAAGGGATCCTTTCCATGGCATTTCCCATTCGTGATATCGAAGCCTTCTTCATCAGTCCGCCGGGCATCCTTGTGTACCGCGGATCCATCCTGCTGATCACCCTGCTCTCGGCGGCTTTGTTCCTGGCGAAAAAGCCGCGCCGGGAATGGGGCCGCGGCCTCTTGCTTTCGTTTGGGTTGCTGCTGCTGCAGGGCGCGGGGTTGGCCGCGGATCTGCTTGGCCCCCTGTGGAACGCGCCGTCCCTCCAAGTCGCGCTGGCCGACGTCGGCCGGGCGCTTGAACTGATGAGCTTCAGCGGGCTGGCTTGGTTTTTCCTTTTCCCGCGCCGCCACAAATCCGCAGACATCCTGACCGCCGTTTGGCTGGCGCTGATCCTGCTCGCCGCCGGCGGGACCGGTGCGTACCTCTATCTATACCCGATCGGCGGAGCGTTCAACGGTCACCTGCTGTCCTTTATCTGGGACGTCACCCGCTGGATTCATCTTGGCGTCGCGCTCGCGCTCCTGATGGTTCGCCGGCCGGGCGGCTGGGGACTGTCGTTCGCCGCGCTGCTGCTGTTCCTCTCCGGCGTGACCCTGCAAATGGCCCTCGGCGACGCCTCCACGAATTTACCGGGGCTTGCCCGGCTGTGCGATCTGCTGGCCTACCCCCTGGCGGCGATGCGACTCGGATATTCAGCCGCGGCCGGCGCGTCCGTCGCGATCGGCGGCAGTCCGGCCCGCCAAATCCGCCTGGCCGGCTCGGAATCCGCCCCCGCCCTCTCGGATCTGCTCCTGACCATCTCGCCGCAGGATCTTCCGCAAGCCATCACGGCCTGGCTCTGCAGCGCCATGCGGGCGGAAGCCGCGTATTTCGTCGCTTCCAGCGAGAACGGGGACGGCGTGGAATTCATTTCCGGGTACGACGGCGTGAATTCGCAGACCCTTCCCGCTTTTATCCTCACCTCCGACGCCATCCCCCAGCTTCATTTTGCCGTTTCCGGCCGCCAAACGATGCGTTTGGGAAAAGAAGAAGCGGAGAATTCGCTCCCGGGAATCGCCCGGGAGGCTCAACTGCCGCAAACCGGAGCCGCGCTCTATGCTCCGCTGCCGCTCGGCGACGAAGCCGCGATGGGGATCCTGCTGTTGGCGTGCTTTTCCGGCGAAGAATGGCGCGAGGAGGACGAAGCCGCCGCCCAGGCGTTCGCCCAGGCCTGCAGTGCATCGCTTCAACAGATGCACAGCCGCAACGTCCTCGAGCAGGGGCTGGATGAAGCCCGGCAGGAGGCCGCGCGCTTGCAGGGGGAAAGTGAAGGCCTGCAGGCGGAACGGATGAATCTGGAAACCCGCTTGGAACAGGCGGAGCAGGAATGGCGCAAGGAACGCGAACGCGCCGAGGGTTTGGCGTCGTTGGTGCAGAGTCAGGATGCGGCGGCCGCGGCAGTCCCGCTCCCCGCCGCCGGGACCGATGCGGAAAGGCAGTGGATGCTGGCGATCCAGCAAAAGGACGGATGGATCGCGCGGCTGCAGGAGGAGTTGGAAACCACCCGCTCCGAGCTGATCGCCGCCCAGCGCGAAGCCGCCCAGTTCAAGGAATCCGCGGCGGCCGCGGATTCCGCGCGCGACGAGAACCGGCGCTTGCAGGATGAACTCCAGCAGATCGAGGCCGCAACGGGATCAGCCCCCGCCTCCGGGGAGGACTCCGGCGGCGTGGAAACCGCCCGCTTGCGCAACGCGCTGGCCGAATCCGAGAAGAAGTTCCAGGTGGAAGTCACCCGGCTGCAGAATGAACTGCGCAAGACGCTTACCGAATACGCTCATTTGCAGTCGGCGCTGCTGCAGCCGCCCCCGCCGCCGGAGGAAGGGAAGAAGCTGACGTTCGGAGCCGATGCCGGCATGGTCACCGGCCTGATCTCGGAGATCCGCCAGCCGTTTTCCTCAATGGTGGGCTACACCGACCTGCTGCTTTCCGAATCGGCCGGGATCCTCGGCGGCATGCAGCGCAAGTTTCTGGACCGCATCCGCGCCAGCATCACCCGCACCGAAGCGCTGTTTGAGGACCTGCTCCAACTCCTGTTGCTGCCGGAGAAAATCGCCGCCCCGCGGATGCAGCCGGTGGACGTGGCCAGCATCATCGACGGCGCGATCACGGGGGTGAGCGAGACCGTCCGCGAGAAGAACCTCGTCCTGCGGATGGACATCGACGAAGAGATGCCGCCGGTCGAGGTCGACCGCGACGCGATGCAGCAGATCCTCAACCACTTGGTGCAGAACGCCGTGCTGATCACGCCGCCGGAGAAGGAGGTCGTGGTCACCACCCATACCCCGCTGGCGGACCAGAACCAGCAGCTGGCCTTGCTGATCACGGTCAAAGACAGCGGGCCGGGGATCGCCGCCGAGGATCAGCCGCGGGTGTTCACCCGGCTTTACCGGACGGAAGGCCCGTTGATCGAAGGCCTGGGCGACACCGGGGTGGGGATGGCCGTGGTGCGAACCCTCACCGAAGCCATGGGGGGGCGGATCTGGCTGGAAAGCCAAATCGGCCTGGGCACGACGTTTTTCGTGCTGCTTCCGGTCCAAGTTGGGCAGATCCTGCCGCCGGAAGCCGAGGCCCCGCAGGCCGCCGGCTGAGGCCGCTATAATATCGGAGGACCGTCCGCGTTTCCCCGTCGGGGGAGGGACGGCAAAGGATAAAGATGCCGCCGAAAATATTGGTAGTCGAAGACGAAGAGCCGATCGCCTCCTTCCTGCGCCGCGGGCTCACCTACGAAGGCTACGAAGTGGAAACGGTCGCCGACGGTCCTTCCGCGCTTTCGAAGGCGCGCGATTCGCGGCCGGACCTGGTCGTGCTCGACCTGATGCTCCCCGGCATGGACGGGCTGGAAGTCTGCCGCCGCCTGCGGACCGTCCACTCCTCGTTGCCGATCCTCATCCTCACAGCGCGCGATTCCGTCTCGGACCGGGTCCAGGGCCTGGATGCGGGATCGGACGATTACATGGTCAAGCCGTTTGCGCTCGCCGAGCTTTTGGCGCGGGTGCGCGCCCTTCTGCGCCGGGCGGGGCCCGGGGAACCCGAAATCCTGCAGTTCGCCGACCTGCGGCTGGATACCGGCACCCGCCAGGTTTTCCGGGGCGAGGCGAAGATCGACCTAACCTCCAAGGAATTCGATCTGCTGGAGTTGTTCCTGCGCCATCCGCGGCAGGTGCTTACCCGCGAGACCATCTACGACCGGGTTTGGGGATACGATTTCGGAGGGGAGAGCAACATCATCGAAGTCTACATCCGCTACCTGCGCCAGAAGTTGGAAGCCGAGTCCAGAAGCCGCCTGCTCTTCACCGTCCGGGGGGTGGGCTACGTGCTGCGGGAAGAAAGCTGAGTCCCCGGGAAAGGGGATACGGCATGTCGCTGCGCGCCCGCCTGATCTTCGGCTACTCCGCCCTCCTGGCGGCGATCCTCTTTCTGTTCGGCGGCAGCCTCTACGTCATCCTGCGCTCCACCCTCACCATTCAAATCGACCAAGTGTTGCAGGAATCGGCGGCCGACATCCTCAAATCGATGGCCGTCCGCAGCGTCGACGACCTGAAGTATCTGACCCTTCCGCCCCTGCCGTTCCCCTCCGCCAACGCCTACGTCCAGGTATGGAACGCACGGGGCGCGCTGCTGTCCTATTCCCCCAACATGCAAAGCGTCATGGAGCCGCTCGACCCCGAAGCCCTGCCCAGATCCGTCATCGGCACGCCGCTTTCGTACGGCCCCGATCTGGGGGCGGCCACCGCGACTCTGGAATACACGCCCCTCGCACCGGAGGAGGCGCGTTTCTCGGACGCCATGATCCGCGGGCTTCACCTGCGGGTCTTCACTCAGCCGATCTGGGTCGACGGGGAGTACCTCGGCCTGTTGGAAATCGGCACCCCGATGACTATGGTCGACCGGACGCTTTCGATCCTGTTCGTCGTCCTGTCGGTCGGCGGGGTTTCGGCCGTGCTGCTTTCGATCCTGATCGGTAACTGGATCGCGCTCGGGGCGCTGCAGCCGCTGGAAACCGTGACCGCCGCCGCAATCCAGATCACCCATGCCGACGACCTTTCGCGCCGGATCCCGCTCAAGGCGCCCGCTTCGAGCGAAGTCGGCCGGCTGATCCAGGCCTTCAACGATACGCTTGAACGGCTGGAGGGCCTGTTTTCCGCCCAATCCCGCTTCTTGGCGGATGTATCCCACGAACTGCGGACGCCGCTGACCTCCATCCGCGGAAACGTTGACCTGATCCGGCGGATGGGCCCCGACGCCGAATCGCTGGATTCGGTCCAATCCGAAGTCGACCGGATGAGCCGCCTGGTCGGCGACCTGCTGATGCTTTCCCGCGCCGAAGCGGGAACCCTGCCGCTGGTGAAGAAACCGGTGGAGATGGACACCCTCCTGCTGGAAGTGATGGAACAGGCGGTCGGTCTGGCCCAGGGGAAAGTGGAGGTGTGCCTCGGAAACCTGGAGCAGGCTTCGGTCGTGGGCGACCGCGACCGATTGAAGCAGCTGCTCCTCAACCTTGTGGTGAACGCAATGCAATACACGCAGGCCGGAGGCCGGGTGGTGCTGTCCCTGCGCGTCTTTGAGGACTGTCTGCACATGACCGTATCCGATAACGGCCCCGGGATCCCCGCCGACGAATTGCCGCACATCTTCGACCGGTTTTACCGGGTGGATAAATCCCGTAGCCGCGGACCGCATGGAGGTTCCGGCCTCGGGCTGTCGATCGCCCAGTGGATCGCCCATGGCCACGACGGCCGGATCGAGGTCGCCTCGGAGCCCGGAAAGGGGACGACGTTCTCGGTTTGGCTGCCGCTGGGGGAAAGCGACATCCGATCGTCGACCACCGACGAGCGTTCAAGCGCCCGTTCCGACTAAGTCTCGCCCAGCGGCGACGGCGATCATGAATTGTCCCATCGGCGCCGCGACAGAGCCGCATCGCACAGCGAGGTGCCCCCGGCGGCGAGCCATTCCTCCAAACGCGGGCTGACGGAGCCTCCAGCGGCCGCATCCGCATAAATCCCCCCTCCCCAATAGGCGTAGTTCCGGGTTTCCTCAGGCCAATCCGCCTCGTCCCAGCTGATCACGCCGTGGCCGCCGTTGTACCCGGCGAGCGCTAGGCGCACATCCCCCTGCGCGAGCAGAAGGCTTCGCGTAAGGTACGCCAATCCCCGCCGGGCGTTGGTCTCCGGATTCCGCATATCTTCCCCCGCCTCGAAATGATACGGCATCACCTGGAAGAGGCCCTGCGCGCCGGAGGGGGAGACGGCGCGGGGATCGCCGCAGGATTCGATCTGCATCACGGTTGCGGCCAAGTTCGGATCTAATCCGTATTCCTCCGCCCAGCGCGCGATATCGGCTTCCCAGGCGCGGACTGTGGGCATGAAAAACGAGGCGATCGGAGAAACGGGGGCGGAATACTCCTTCACAGGTGCGGCCGCGATGGCGGCGGCGGCGCCCGGCCGGGCAGCCAGCCCGCCGACAGCAATCACCGTCAGAATGGCAATTCCCAAAGGGGCAAACCGGGCGAGGATCTCGGGCTTCATGGATTTGTCATCTCCTCCTTTGGCGGCTTGCGTGCTCCGCAGGATTTTCTCACCCGCGCTACTTCAAGCATTTCCGGATTTCTTTGCGGGCCCAGGCGTAATGGCTGCTGGTGCACGACACAAAATACGACCCCAGCGTGGTGGACTTGGTCCAGGAGAACCGCCCGACGGTGAACAGGTCCGCGTCGCGGATACCCTCGATCGTCTTCCGGGTTTCAGCGTAGGAGGCGCGGAACTTCTTTAGAACCTCCTTCCACGGACGCGCATGGTGTCTCTCGAATATTTCCTTGTTGAGCGCGGGCAATTGGGACCATTTGAATTTTTCCGACGGAACGGCAGGGGTTCCGCCTGACCGCCCGGTTTCGTACCATCTTAAGACCATCTGCTCCCACTCCGTCAGGTGGGCCATGATGTCCTTGATTGAACACTTGGTCGTCCGGTGGACTGCAGTCAATTGCCGTTCAGATAACCCCTCGAACGCGTTCTCCAGCGCTTGATGCTCCTCTTGCATGGCCTTAAGCAGATCCTTCTTGGTGCTTGGTCTCGGCATGGTTTTCTCCCAATGAGAACGGAATCTTTATCGCGATCTCCCGCAAGGAATGGACTGCTAAAAAAAGGACCAGCCCGCTTTTCCACCCGTCCTCCCTTCCGGAAAAGCGGGCGGGCGCCGTGCGATTCGATAGGGTTATGATCTTCCGCCGGTGAACGGACGAACCTTTGACGGAACATGTCCCGTCACGCCGGAAAATTGCCCTTGCCGGGAAGACAACCTCCCGCCCGCCGTCGCGGACACGGTTGCCGCGTCGCCGGGTATCTGCGCAATCGAGAACTGCACGGGCGCGGGCTTCCCTGCGGCGGCGGGAATCTGCGCGGTCCGCGCGCCGCTCGAGAGTGTCAGCGTCCCGATCAACAGGATCCGGATCAACCAAACCGCACCAGCGACGAGAATTGGCACGTAGAGGAGGAGATCCCCGCGCGCGATCATCTCGTTGCCCAAGGATGGCTGGCCGAGCAAGGCGACGGTCACCGCCCACCAAGTGGTGGCGGCATTGATCATTCCCGCCAACAGCCAAGCCGCCAGCAGGTAGATCCCTTCCAGGCGCCCGTTTGCCGGGCGTTCCTGCGGCGAGAACAGGTGCGCGATCCCGGCGAAGTCGATCCCGCAGAAGGCCAGGGCCAGGATCGTCGACCAGGAGACTCCCACGAACCTCAAGCCGCCCATCACTCCGTCGAGCGCATGCTCGGTGGTGCTGAAATTGAAGGCTTCAAAAAGCACGGTCGCACAGAGGATCAGGCACAGAAACATTACTCCGCGCTCCGGCAGCCGGATGTTGGGGATCAGCGAAGAGACGGAGAGACGAAATGGTTTTTGGGTTTGTGCGGTTTGCATGGCTCCACCTCCAGAAAGATGGCTCTCATTATAGAACAAGCGTTCTATTTGTCAATAAGGCAAGGTTTATGCCAGTTTTCCAGGCCGATTTTGTCCAAATCCTCCTATAATTCATGTACCCAAAAAGGAGAGGGAGCGCGCACCGGAACACGGTAAAAGCCTGAGTCCTCTTGAAAAACATCCACCGTGGGAATAATTCTTCGCCGGAAGCACACCCCCCGCGCCACAGGAACAGGGGCATATACCTGTGACGGCCGGTGGTTCGATGTCCTCCCTACAAACGCCCATGCGAATTCGCCTGCCTTCCAAGGAGTGGTTTTCCTCCGATACCGCCATTCTGCTTTACATCGCCGCTGGAAAATTTTTGTTGCACATGCTGGTCAGCAACCAGTACGGCTACTTCCGCGACGAACTGTACTACCTGGCGGCCAGCCGGCGGCTGGATTTCGGTTACGTGGATTTCCCGCCGTTGATCGCGCTGATCGCCGCGCTGGTGCGGGTCTCGCTTGGCACATTCCTGCCCGCCCTGCGGCTCCTCCCGGCGCTGGCCGGCGCGGGGGTGGTGTTCCTTACCGGCAGGATGGCGCGCCTGTTCGGCGCGGGCAGATACGCACAGGCGCTCGCGGCGTTGTGCGCCTTCGCCGCGCCGGTTTTCCTCGGCATCAATTCGCTGCTGACCATGGATTCCTTTGAGCAGCTCTTCTGGGTACTGGCGCTGTACCTGCTCGTACGGATCCTCCGCGGGGATGATCCGCGGCTATGGCTGGGCTTAGGCCTGGTGGCCGGAATCTCCCTGAACGACAAAATCAGCTTTCTGTATCTGGGATTGTCGCTCGCCGTGGGCCTGCTGATTTCGACGGCGCGGACCCACCTCCGGCGCTGGCAGTTATGGGCCGGCGGCGGGATCGCGCTGGCCTGCTTTGCGCCTTACGTCGTCTGGAACGTCGTTCACGGCCTGCCGACCGTCGAATTTTGGGGCAATTACGGATTGAAACTCAAGCCGCTGGGGCCGTTCGAATACCTGCTTCAACAGATTGTGATCATGCACCCCTTCACGCTTCCAGTATGGCTCTCCGGCCTGGTGCTCTTTTTCCTGCCGGAAGGGA
The DNA here is from genome assembly GCA_016928575.1 of Anaerolineales bacterium. Lineage (NCBI taxonomy): Bacteria > Bacillati > Chloroflexota > Anaerolineae > Anaerolineales > Anaerolineales bacterium. The sequence goes on along the minus strand of JAFGKK010000066.1, from coordinate 14,515 downwards.
AACGCTTCCGCCCGCTGGGATGGATGTACTTGGTCCTGCTGGCGGTTTTCACCCTCCAGGGTGCAAAAATTTATTTTCTGGCGCCGTTCTACCCGGTCCTGCTGGCGGCGGGGGGGGGACCGTGCGGAGCGGCTCTTTGTCCGGCGGTCCCTTGGCTGGGCCCGGCCGGCCGCGCTTGCCGCGATCGGACTCGGCGGCTTGCTATTCGCCCCAGCCGCCATGCCGCTCCTGCCGCTCGAGGCGGAGATCCGCTACCAAGCCGCGATAAGCCCGTACGTCAATATCAATTCGGAGGCGGGCGACAGCGGCGTCCTACCGCAAAACCTCGCCGACCAGTTCGGCTGGGCCGAGTTGGCGGGCACGTTTGCGGAGTTCTACAACCGGCTGGCGGATGAGGATCAGGTCAAGGCCTGCATCCTGGCCGATAACTACGGGGAGGCCGGGGCGCTGGAGTTTTTCGGGCCGGCGCTCGGATTGCCGCCGGTGATCAGCGGGCACAATTCCTATTACCTGTGGGGTCCGGGCGGATGCACCGGAGAGGTGATCCTGTACTACGGGGCAGGTACGGAAGCGGAGTTACGGGCTAATTTTGAATCGGTCGAGCGGCTCGGCCAGACCCACTGCGAGTACTGCATGCCCTACGAAAACAACCGGCCGATCTACCTGTGCAGGGGGATTAAACACCCGCTGGAGGAGATCTGGGGGGATGTGAAACTGTTTATCTGAACCCTTGGCAACCCTTCGGAACCCTTAGGGTTCTCCGAACCCTAAGGGTTGCCTGCTTTTACGATAGCCGACGCTTTCCCGACTTCCGCCGCCCACGCCCCCGCCCATTCGAGTTCGCCCGGCTCCATCCGCTCCAGGTTATGGCGGCGCTTGCTACCCTTGGGAGGAATATCCCGCGCAACGAAAAAGCTCTCCGGCGGAAGGATCAGCCGTGTGCCAAGTTTCCGCAATTTACGGCCGATCTCCCCCGCCGCGGAACCGGCGAACCAGGCCGGCATACGGTAGCGCGTGTCGAACGCGGCCACTTGGATCCCGTGCAACGCCTTGCGCGGCATGGACGCGAACACCGCCGCCAGCCGCCGACTCCTCCGATGGCGGTGAGTCGGCCCGCCGACGACGAGCAAATCCACGTCCCGCAGTTCCTTCTTGGCCATCTTTTCGGCACTCACGGCCTGAACGGAAAACATCCTTCCTAGAACAGCGGCGACCGCGCGGGCGGTTTGTTCCGTATTTCCATGAACAGAGTCAAACATCACCAAGGCCTTCATCTTGTTCTCCAATCCGGGGAACCCTTGGGAACCCTAAGGGTCCTCAAGGGTTACTCTTAGCGGAAGAATTTCACCGCCAGGACCGCGCAGATCACCAGCCAGGCCATCAGTACCAGCAGGTCGGTCCCGAGCGGATGCAGCGGCGTTCCCCCGACCATGATTTGCCGGAACCCGTCCGTAAGGTACGAGAGCGGCATCGCATCGACCACCGGAAGGATCCAGCGCGGCATCGAATCGACCGGGAAGAACAACCCGGAGAGGAACATCATCGGGAAATTGATGAACTGGCTGGCGCCGTTGATCCCTTCCTGGGTCTTCCCCCAGGTAGACATGAAGTAGCCCAGGCAGACGAAGGAAAGCGCCCCGAGGACCACGAAGCCCGCGAGGTAGAGCAGGTTCCCGACGATCCGGACCTGGAACACCAGGATTCCGACCAGGATGATCAGGCCGGTCTGGGCCAAGCCGATAGTGATCCGCGGAGCGACCTGGGCCGCCAGAAGCATCGTGCGAGTGAACGGCGTCGCCCCAAGGCGGCGCAGGACTTGCTGCTCGCGCAGCTGCGCCAGCGGCGGGGTGGTGGCGAAGATCCCCAGCCGCATGATCGCCGTGGCCAGGATCCCGGGGACGAGGAAATCAATCGTCCGCAGCGAGGAGGCGGTGATCGTCTCCATCCGGACCGCGAACAAGGCCGTCCGGCCGGCAAGCCCCTGCCCCACGCCGCCGAGGACTTTATCCACGACGGTTAGCAGAACCTGGGCGGTGACCTGGTTCGACGGATTGTAGTGCACCCGGATGTCGGCCGTTTTGCCCAACATCACCGCGGCGCTGACGCCCTCGGGGATGACGACGATCTCGTTCAACTCACCGCGCTTGAGTTTCTCCAGCAGGTCGTCCGGCGAGCCTTCGATCACTCCCAGGATTTCGACCTTCCCAAAGGCTTGCGCCAACGCGGAACCGATCCGGGTTCGGTCCTCATCGGCCACACCGACTCTGTAGGAGGAATCGCCGCCGCCGCTGAAGATGACCCCGAACAGCAGGATGAAGAACACCGGGAAAGCGATCGTCCAGAACATCGCAAAGCGGTTGCGGTTGAATTCCTTTAGATTGGAAACATAGAGCGTGAAGAAGGTGTTTATGGCTTACTCCCGAATTCTTTTGCCCGTTAGTTTGAGAAACACGTCTTCCAAAGTGGTACGGCGCAGGTGCGGATCGTCGAAATGAATCGTTCCGGCTTCCGCCAGGTCGGTCAGTCCGCCGAGGGTGAGGGCGGCGTTTTCGGTGTAGATCGTTACGTGCCCGTTCTCGCGGATGGCGGACCGGGTGACGCCTTTCAGGTTACGGAAGGTGCCTTCCGGGGCCTTGGCGTCCTTCTGATCGAACTCGATCGCGGTTTCGCAGAAGGATTACCGGATCAGTTTCTGGGGCGTATCGAGCGCGATGATCCGCCCGCGGTCGACGACCGCCACCCGCAAGCAGAGGACCTCGGCTTCGTCCATATAGTGCGTGGTGAGAAACACCGTAGCGCCCTCGCGATTGGCCGCACGGATCACCTCCCACAGGCTGCGGCGCGCCTGCGGATCCAGCCCGGTCGTCGGCTCGTCGAGGAACAGAATTTCAGACTTGTTGACCAGGGCCAAAGCCACCGACAGCCGCTGGCGCTGGGCGCCTGAGAGGTACTTGCTCTGGGTGTTCCGCTTTTCACCGAGGTTCATCATCTCAATCAGATCATTGGTGGCACGGGTTTCGCCGCGATAGAACGTGTTGAACAAATCGAGCACCTCGCGCATCGTCAGGCGCGGATAGAACGCCGTCGTTTGCAGCTGGACCCCGATGCGCTCCTTGATTTTTTGCGGCTCGCGCGCGACATCCAGCCCGAGCACCCGCACCTCGCCCGAATCCGGCGGGTGCAGGTCACCCAGGATTTCGGTCGCGGTCGTCTTGCCGACGCTGTTGGGCTCCGGAATTCCGAAGATCTCCCCCCGCCCGACGGTAAAGCTGATCCCGTCCACGGCACGGGTCCGTTCCGTACGTTTTTTCAATTACCGAACTTCGATCGCAGACATCACGGTATCCTCCGTATCCCATGGATCGGTGTTTTTGCTGGTATTCCGTTGTGTGCGGTGGAAAGGGTTTACTCGCGAAGCAATTCTTCGATTTCCCGCTGGGCGCGGTCCAGGACTTCCCGGACCTTGCGCAGCTTTTCCGGATTTACGTGGCGCCGGTTGTGCTTTACTGTTTTCAACATGTCCTTCATTCTGCCCACCATATCGTGCACCTCCTCCGAGGAAGCCCTCTGGTCCCACCAACCGTTCATGCGCCGGCGGACGTCGTCCACTTGTTCCTTTTGTTCCTCGAGAAACCGGGTTCCCCCGGGTGTGATCGTATAAATCTTTCTCCCCTCAACCTGAGAGGGCGTGATGTACCCCATCTCCTCCAACATCTGCAGGGTCGGATACACCGTCCCGGCGCTGGGGGTATAGAGTCCCCCGAATCGGTCTTCCAGCGCGCGGATGATCTCATATCCGTAGTTGGGCTTTTCCCGCAGGAGATCCAGAACGACGTACTTAAAGTCACCCCTTCCAAATCGACTTTCCCGCCACGACCTTCGATTACTTCTCAACGCATCATCTTTCCACGAATTTTAGCTATATATCGCGATATATCGTGATAGTATCTTTTATCTGTTTTTTTTCTGCTATCAAGGGGCAAACCGCTATTAGTATATTTTTGGACAATACTTCTCCACAATTACAAAAGAGAGATGGTTCACTCCGGATAACGCCAAATTTTACAGGAAAAACCACTTCCATCCCGAAGAAAGAAAGTCCGCCAACTACATTTCCATATTGGAGAGAACATATCGGAACCCTTGGGAACCCTTATGAACCCTAAGGGTCGGGCGGCAACCCTTAGCCACCCTTGGGAACCCTAAGGGTTCCATGCACGGGAATGCATACTGATATAATTCCTTTTTAATGCGCATCCGACCGCCACTTTGGAGTGGATCGTGAAACCGGATCCCGCCCATCTTCCAGCGCAGGCACTCCCGATGCCGAATTGCGCCGGTCGGCAACGGGCGTTTTCCTCGTTTTTCCCCCGCTTCCCCGCAAGCCTTGCCGCCGACCTAATCCGGGAAACGACTAATCCAAACGACATTCTGCTGGATCCCTTCAGCATTTGCGGCGCAACCGCGGTCGAGGCCGTTCGCAACAGCCGCCGGGCAGTCATCGTCGAACGGGATTCGGTGACCGCCTCCCTGGCGGAAGCCCTGCTCCGCCCCGCCAGCCTGCCGCTGTTGCGCTGGGCCTTCGAGGATGTCCGCCGAGCATGCCTGGAAGAAATTTCCGCTTTGTATGCAACCACATGCCCTAAGTGCGGCGCACGCGGCTTCGTCCGGAAAATCCATCTGAAAAACGGGAACGCATTGCGGATCGAGTATTCCTGCAACGATTGCGGCAAGAAGCTGGAGAAGAAACCGGACACGGACGATCGAGAGACCGAGGCGGAATTCTCCGGCATGGAAATCCCTTTTTGGCACCCGGTCTTTCCCGTACACGCAGCGGGCCGGACCCTGCGCTACCCACAGGATATGATCACCCGGCGTTCGGCCGGGGCGCTTTCCAGGATTTTTCAGGCCATAGAGAACCTGGCGGACAACTCCGCCCAGTTCGGATTGCGGGCTGCGTTCGCGCGGGCCCTGCCTGCAACCGGCCGGCAAAATCCTGCGGAATCGGAAGTTGAAGAAAATCCATGGCCGGCTTTCGACGCCAGCTTTTTGGAATTTTATAATGCCAAAAAGGAAACCAACCGGATATTGAAAAACGCAATCCTCGGACGGTCCTTCCCCGAGTTGGCGTCCGGACGGGCCAACATCTTGATCCTTGTCGGGACGGGACCCTGGACGGAAGTATTACCAGAGTCCTCGGTTGACGGCGTGGTGAGCTCGGCGCCGTCCTTGGGCGACGGCAATGGATCCCTGCGAACGGCGATCCAAGCCGCTTGGCTGAGGATCCCGCTCTCCGCCCTGCCGGCTGAAGAGCGCGGCGGGGAATGCGCCGCCCTGCTTCGCGGCATCCGCCGGGCGGCCAAGCCCGGCAGCAGAATGTCGATCCTCGTACCGGAAAAAGGGAAAACCGATCTGCACGGGCTTTTGAATCAAATGGAAGAAAGCGGTCTGCCGGTCGAGCGGATTGAATACCGGAACGCGGCGGATCCGCGCCATGAATCTTCCGCCTACATCCTCCACGCGCAGGCGCAAAAAATCGAACCGAAACCGCCGGGGGCAATTCCGGAAGCAATCCTTCTAAACAAAATAACCGCTGCGGCACGGGCCCGCTTCCGCGTCCACGGACCCGAAACCACAGCCCGGAAAATATTACATGCGTTCTATCCCCGGTTGGAAAGGGAGGAGATCTCCTCGGCCGCCAAGCATTCGATCGACGACCTTCTGGCGCAATCGGTCTCGGGCTTCGCCGAAATGCGGCACGGAAAGGTCATCATCCGCAAGGGAAAACTCAGGACGGGCGGCGGAAAAATCCCCGCAAAGTGGCGCCGGACCGTGCTGGATGCCGAATCGCTGGCGGCGGGAAATCCGGGGGAGTCGGCCGCCGCGCGCCGATCGGCTGTCCGGCTGCTCGCCGCCGAAGGCTTCGATGGGGAGGATCTGGAGGCGGTCCGCGCCGGCCTGCGGCCGGCGGAGATCGAACGCCGCCGGATAGCGCGCGCCGCCGGCCTTCTGGGAGAATGGGGCCGGCTTCTAGGCCGCGCCGTCCGAAAACGGAACACCGGAACCGCTTGCGTCATCTGGAAAACCGCCCGCGGCGGGTCGATGGAATTCGCCCTCTTGCCGGAAAACATCCAACTCGCCACCCTTCAGGAGGACGGCCAATCCTCGATCTGGGGCGCGGTTTCGTATCCCGATCTGGAGCGCGGGCTGCTATCTTGGTGCCGCAGCCATCCCGAGCCGGGAAAGCCGCTTGCCGCGAAGCTGTTTCCGCTGGAACGACCGTCGGCGGATGAATCCGGGAAGGCGCAAGCCTCCGGCGCAAACGAAGCGGATTGGCAGTTGACGGTCGTCTACAACCGGAAAATCTGCGAGCGGCATTTTTTGCTGACCCTGGAACTGCCGAAAGGCGCGCGTCTTGAATACCAACCCGGACAATTCTTCCACATCGAATGCGATCCGGACGGCGGGAAGCGCCCGTATCCGCTCACCCTGCGGCGTCCGCTGAGCATCCACCGCGCCCGCTACCCCGCCTTCGATCCGGCCGCGCTGAAAGGATCGGGCGACATCCCGGAAGAATTGCGCTTGGCCCTTGAAGCCCATCCCGCACGGCTGGAGTTCCTTTACCGGGTTGTCGGCGAAGGGACCGAACGACTCAGCCGGATCCGCCGGGGAACGGTCCTCAAGGCCATCGGCCCGTGCGGCAAAGGCTTCCGCATCGGCGAGGAACCCACGGCGGTGATCGCCGCCGGCGGGATCGGGATCGCGCCGCTGGCCGCGCTGGCGGAACGGTTGAGGTTCTGCGGGAAGGAAGTGTTGGTCTACCTCGGCGCGGTTGAAAAGGGGATGCTGAACCTCGCCGTCACCCGCGGCGGCGGGCAGGAGTGTCCGGGCATCGGGATTCTGGAAGCGGTCGAGGAAGAATTTCGCCGGATCGGCGCCCGGGTGCTCACCGTCTGCACGGACGACGGCTCAGTCGGCGAACGGGGGCTGGTGACCGAGATGCTCGAGCGCGGGATCCGCGAGGGGTGCGTGCCGCGCGCGGGCGTGCGGCTCTATGCCTGCGGGCCGGCGGGCATGCTGAAGGCCGTGGCGCAGATCGCCGCGCGCCATTCCCTGCCCTGCGAGGTGTCGCTCGAGGAGCGCATGGCCTGCGGGATCGGCGCCTGCTATTCCTGCACTGTGGCGGTGCGGCAGGCGGACGGCCAGGTTCTCAAACAGCGGGTCTGCCGCGAGGGGCCGGTATTCCAAGCGAGGGATATTCAATGGAAGGATTAGACGTCACACTCGGCGGGCTGCGTCTGGGGACCCCCCTGGTTTCCGCCTCGGGAATTTACGGGCTGGATTACGAGCGGCTGGCCGGCTGCGCGCCGTGGATGAGTGCGGCGGTTACCAAAACCGTCACCCTCCATCCGCGGGCGGGAAACCCTGAGCCGCGGATCGCCGAAACGCGGGCCGGAATGCTCAACGCGATCGGACTGCAGAATCCCGGGATTGCGGCCTTCGCCGCCGAAGAACTCCCCAAGCTGCGCGCGCTCGAGGTGCCGGTGATCGCCAGCGTGGCGGGATCGGAAACCTCCGAATACGTCCAGTGCGCGGAGATCCTGAACGCGCGCGAGGAAGTCCACGCGATCGAGCTCAACGTCTCCTGTCCGAACGTCGAAAAGGGCGGGATCGAATTCGGCTCCGACGCCTCTGTGCTGGAGGAACTCGTCGCCAAGGTGAAAAAAGCGGTTCCCGGGAAGACCCTGATCGTCAAACTGACGCCCAACGTCACCGACATCGCCGCTACCGCCCAAGCGGCGATCGACGGCGGAGCGAACGCGCTGTGCATCATCAACACCCTGCGCGGAATGGCGATCGACGTCGAACGGCAGAAGCCCACCCTCGCCAACCGGATCGGCGGCTTGAGCGGGATCGGGATCCACCCCGTCGCGGTGTACGCGGTCTATAGGTGCTACACCGCCTGTTGTAAGAAACACAACGTCGCCATCATCGGGCTGGGCGGCGTGACGAACGCCGGGGAAGCGCTTGAGCTGATCCTGGCCGGGGCAACCTGCGTCGGGATTGGGACGGCGATGTTCCGCGCGCCGGGGGTGTTCGCGGATGTGGCCAAGGGATTGTTGGCGTATATGAAGCGGAAGGGAATCGGATCCATTTCCGAAATCATCGGGAAGGCGGTTTCATAATACCGTCGGGTGGATTGACGGCCGATAAAATCATCCCACAAAGCCGACGAGGTGCTGTAGGGTGGGTTGACGGTCGGCAAAACCATTCGGCGTAAGAATACAATCCCGCCAAGCCGACGAGGTGCTGTAGGGTGGGTTGACGGTCGGCAAAACCATTCGCGCAAGAATACAATCCCGCCGTCAACCCACCCTACGGAAATCAAATTCTTTCAGATAAAAAAACCGCAAGGCCAATGCGATGCTGTAGGGCGGGTTGACGAACTTTAAGATCCATCTTTTTTCACAAAGGGGGAGAATACCCATGCCAGAATATCGACGGTTTTATCTTTCGGGCGGAGTGTACTTCTTCACGGTTGTCGCCTATGATCGAAAACCTTTATGGAGTGGTCCAAAGGCGCGCGAAATGTTGTGGGTTGCATGGGAGGAAACAAAGAAACGTCGGCCATTCCATGTGGAAGCATTCGTACTGTTACCGGATCACTTGCACTGCATCTGGAGGCTTCCGGAAGGGGATGCGGATTTCTCCACGCGATGGAAGGAAATTAAGCGTCGGTTTTCCCGCGAGTTCGGGTTAACTACCGGCATCGGAGGCGAAAGAAATCCCTCCAGAATCAAGAAGGGTGAGGCAGCAATCTGGCAGCGTCGGTTTTGGGAACATGCCATCCGTGACCAATACGACTTTACCAATCATGTGGCATACATCCATTTCAATCCCGTCAAACACGGTTTGGTCAACCAGGTAAAGGATTGGCCTTGGTCCAGTTTCCATCGCTACGTCGCATTGGGAATTCTCGATCTTGATTGGGGCGGGATTGATCTGTCGCTCGACGCAGGAGAGTAGGGTGGGTTGACGGCCGACTATAACCATTCGGCGCAAGAAGACAATCCCGCCGTCAACCCACCCTACGGAAAACCTATTCTTTTTGAGAAAAAAGCAAGGCCAACGGGATCTTGTAGGGTGGGTTGACGGCCGGCAATAACCATTCGGCGTATGAAAGCAATTTGCCGTCAACCCACCCTACTTACCTTCCAGCACCTGCCCTACCTGCTCCGCCGTGAGTTTCCCCTGCGCCTGCCAGATCGGCAGCAGGTCGCGCAGGCGGGCGGCGGAATGTAGACGCAAGCCGGCCGCGGTCAGGCTTTCCGCGCCGCCGGATTCGCGGTCGACCAGCACGACCAGATCCTCGACCACCAGACCCGCGCCGCGCAGCTTCTCGAGCGCCTCGAGCTTGGCTCCGCCGGTGGTGATCACGTCATCGACCATCGCGATCCGCTCGCCCGGCTTGTGTTCGCCTTCGATCTGCGCCTTCGTCCCATAGTCCTTGGCTTCCTTGCGCGGGTAGATCATCGGCCAGCCGGCCTGCAGGCTGATCGCGGCCGCGATCGGCAATGCGGCGTAGGGCAGGCCGGCGATGCGGTCGAACGCGAGGGTCTTGAGCAGCGGAACGTAGCCCGCCGCCGCGCGCGCCAGCAGATCCGGATGCGAAACCAGCTGCCGCAGGTCGAGGTAGATCGGCGATTGCTTGCCGGATTTGAGCGTGAAGTTTCCGAATTTGACGCAGCCCGAGGCGCTGAGGATCTCGGCGACCTCGCGGTGGGCCGGGGAGGGGCCGCCCTTCGCCGCGCGGTCGGCCTGCATCGCCTCGCGCATGGCCGCCACCAGGGCTTCGGCTTCGGTCCGCGGGCTGGCGGCTTTGGCCAGCGAACGCGAGACGTTGATCAGCATCCCCAGCCCGTCGGCGCGCAATCCGGCTTCCAGCGAAGCTTCCAAATCGCCGCCTTGCGCGCCGACGCCCGGAACCAGCAGCCACAGGTCCGGGGCGAGAGTCCGCACGCGCGCGATCGCCACCGGATCCGTCGCTCCCGCCACCAAGCCAACGTTCCCGCGTTTGTTCCACGCTTGCGCCAGTTCGACCACCCGCTCGAAGAGGGGCACGCCGTCCAGCCGCCGCAGTTGAAGATCCGCCGCGCCCGGATTGGAGGTGCGGCACAGGACGATCGCGCCGCGCTCCTCCCGCTCGAGAAACGGCGCAACTGAGTCGCCGCCCAGGTACGGATTGACCGTGACCGCGTCGACCCCGAGCGTTTCGAACGCCATCCGCGCGTAGGCCTTCGAGGTGTCGCCGATGTCGCCGCGCTTGGCATCGAGGATCACCGGAACGCCCTGCGCGCGGCACGCACCGACCACGTCCACCAGCGCCGTGTACCCCTCCGCACCGAAAGCCTCGAAGAAAGCGATGTTGGGCTTGAACGCCAGCGCCAGGTCCGCCGTCTCGCGGACGATCCGCAGGCAGAAATCCTTGGCCGCGGCCGCGTTCGGCGCCGCCAGCAGATTCGGATGCGGATCCAATCCGACGCAGAGCAGGGATTGTACGGCTTTGGCGCGTCGGTCAAGCAAGCTTGAGAAATTCATCATCGTGTGGATTTATCTCCTGCGGGACCAAGGACCATAGACCATGGACCTTGGACCATCGCCGATGGTTCACTTGCCTAAATATGCCCGAAAACAAAAGTCCGAGGCCATGCATTTTGGCTTTTCATCCCCCACAAGCGCAAGAATGGCGCCGGCGGAATCCACGGCCAAGGTCCATTGTTCATAGTCCATCGTCGGCCCTTAGGCCTTCCCCAGCACCATCGCCAGGAGCGCCATGCGGGTGTAGAGTCCGTATTCCATCTGGCGGAAGTAGGCCGCCCGCGGGTCCTCGTCGAGCTCCATGGCGATCTCGCCGACGCGCGGCAGCGGGTGCATGACAATCATGTGGTCTTTGGCCTTTACCAGAGTCTCGGGCGAAATCACGAAGGCGCTTTTAACCGATTCGTAGGCGGCCGGATCCTCAAACCGCTCCTTCTGCACGCGGGTTACGTATAGCACGTCGGTCTCCGGGAGGATCGTTTCCAAAGCGGCATGCTCCTGGACCGGAACCCCCCGCGCCTTCAGCTCGGCCACCAGCTCGGAGGGCATGCGCAGGATCCCGGGCGACACGCAATGCACCTTGGTCTTGAATTGTGACAGCAGGCGCGAGAGCGAATGGACGGTGCGCCCGTATTTCAGGTCTCCCAGCATCGTCACCGTCAGCCCGTCGGTCCGGCCGAGCTCCTCGCGGATGGTGAACAGGTCGAGCAGGGCTTGGGTGGGATGTTCGCCCACGCCGTCGCCGGCGTTGATCACCGGCTTGCGCGAGTATTGCGCCGCGATCGCCGCGGATCCCACCTCCGGATGGCGGATGACGATCACGTCGGCGTAGGATTCCAGCGTGCGCACCGTATCCGGCAGGGATTCGCCCTTCGCCACCGAGGAGTAGCGCACCTCATTGATCGGGATCACGCTTCCGCCCAGCCGCTGCATCGCCGCCATGAAGGAGGAGGAGGTTCGGGTCGAGGGTTCGTAGAACAGGTTGGCCAGGATCTTGCCCTTGAGCAGGTCGAACGTGCCGACATGCTCGACCATCGAGCGCATCTCCTCGGCCACGCCGAACACGTACTCCAACCCGCTCCGGTCGAACTGGGCCACGGAGATGATGTCTTTGCCATAGAACGGCGTCTGGCGCATGTCGCCGAAGGGAAGGTGCGGGCTCTTTTCGCGACGCTGGGTCGGGGGAACATACGTGGACATGGCTGCTTCCTTTCTTTTCGCGCGATTCCGCCGTGCGGTCGGCGCCGGGCCTGTTCTATAAATCCAACGGAATGGGTTTCACCGGGTCGGGTGCAAGCCCGCCGGATATGTTCCTCCCAAACCCGGGTTCGACGGTGACGTCCGGCGCGTCGTAGGCGGTTACCCCGCGGAGATCAACCCGCATCACCCGGCCGCGGACGTTCCATCCCTCGAAGGGAGTCCAAGCGCATCGGGTTTTCAGGTACTCCCCGCGGATCGTCCACCGCGCTTCGAGGTCGACCTGGATCATCGTCATCAATTGCTCGGGGATGGAAAAGATCCGCCGCGGATTGTCGTGCATGCGCTGGAGCACATCCTCGACCGTCAAGCGTCCCTCGTGGACGGCGGTCAGCAGCAGCGCCAGCGCGGTCTCCAAGCCGGGAAATCCCGGCGGCGGATTCTTCCCGTCCTTTTCGTCCAGGGTATGGGGGGCGTGATCGGTTGCGAAGCAATCGATCACCGCCAGGTTTTCCCAAAGCGCCTGCTGATCGGCTTTGGCAGCCAGCCGGGGCCGCACCTCCCCGCGACCGGCCCCGATCCGCGGGAGGTCTTCCTTGGTCAGCAGGAGGTGATGGGGAGTGGCTTCGCAGGTGACCTTCACCCCTTTTTCCTTGGCGGCCTTGATCAGGAGGATTTCCGATTTGCGGCTGACGTGCGCGATGTGCAGGCCGCGATTCAGCCGGGCCGCGATCTGAATCGCCATGGCGATTTTCCGGCCTTCGGCATGGACGACGATCGGTTTATCGGCGGGCCAGTTGGCCATGTGGGAGTTTACCGCGGTTTGGGTTTTTAGCTGCAGCGCGCCGAAGGTGAGGTCGAGGTACATTTTCAGCCCGGCGGTTTTGGGAGCCAACTCCGCGGCGGTCTTCCCGTTGCGGCTTCCGGCGCCGAGGAACAAGCCGTAGTCGCACAGCGACTTTTTCCGCGCGGCCGTTTCCGCTTCATCCAAAGAAACCAGGTCGACCACCGGCGGATGGGTGTTCGGCATCGCCAGCACACAGGTGAACCCGCCGGCCAGCGCGGCGGCCGTGCCGCTGCGCCAATCTTCCTTATGGGTCTGGCCCGGCTCGCGCATGTGGACATGCGGATCGATCAATCCCGGAAGGCTGATCAGCATCGCCGTCCTCCCCGAGCATGAAAAAAGAGAGCCGCGAGGCTCTCTTCTGAGGAACGGAAAAAGAAAACGCCCGCGCGGGGTACGATCCCCATTCGGGCGCTCTGAGGAAATCTTCGCGGGTGATTTTCCATGCCGGGCGAATTATAGGCGGTTTCGTCGTTTCGTCAAGCGACGGCCGGTTTGGACCGATTTCTACGGCATAGTCGATGATGAGAACGGCTGAATCGCCGCGCAGCCCTCCGCCCCGCCCCCCTCCTGAAAAAAAACATCCACGCAGAACACGGAGGGGCACGGAAAAAAAACGATATCCATCCGTGCGTTTCCGTGCCCTCCGTGGATTTATTCCCCCAGCCCGCAATCCCCGCGCAGTTTGCGTTTCAACTCGCCCGGCGCGGCCGCGCGGTCGTCCTTCCCCAAACTCACCCCCGTCACCCAGGCCGCCGCCCGCATCCAGCTGTCGCCCTCGGCGCCCATCTGCTCGCGGGAGAAGCGGTAATCGCACTTGCGGATGAACTCCTTCAACTCCCACAGGAGCGTTTCCGACCGCCGCAGGCCGTGGCGGCGCAGAACCGCACGGGTGTTTTCATCCCATTCCAGCGCGAGCGCCCTCTCCAAGTGATACAGGCAGAAAACCTCATTTCCCTCCACCAACTCGAGCATCCGCTCGTCGCCGGCGCGCAGCGTATCCACAAGAGTCCGCAGCACCGCCTCTTCTGTCTCCCGTTCCACCTGGCAGGCCAGGCAGTCCGGATTCTCGTTTTTCGAGAGGGTTCCGGAGCGCGCTTTGCGCGAGAAGGGATTGCGGAAGAGGACGCCTCCTCTGGCGGGGCCTGCGCCCCCGCCCGCTTTCAGCGCCTCGGCCGCGTCCTCGATCAGCCGGTTGTAAAGGATGGCCACGCCGAGCGCCAATCCCCAGGGAATCCGCAGCAGCATCTCCGCGTGCCGCAGGCAGTAGCCGCCGGTTTCGGCGAATAAATTCTGCGCGTTCGGATCGGTGACGAGTTCGTACAGGGCATGGTCGATGTAGTGCATCGGCTTCCGGCGCACGAGTTCGCAGGCCGGGCAACGCCCCTTAGCCAGGTTTTCGAGGATGTTAATAAAATGCTGGGGTTTCGGCCATTAAAGTCTCTTTAAAAAATTATACATCCACCCGACCTAACCTCTCCCCCCTGCCCCCTCCTCCCCTGTCGATGGTTTCCGTCACTGACCTAACCTCTCCACCCCCTGCCCCCTCCTCCCCTTCCCTTAAGGGAAGGGGAGGAGGGGGCAGGGGGTGGTAGGGTTAGGTCGGAAACTAACTCATCGAAATTCTCTCCACAATGGAGTCTATATTGTCAAATACCTCCTCATTCCAAAATCGTAGAATTCGAAAGCCGTTTGCTTTGAGAATGAGGTCTCTTTCTCTATCTTTTTCCGGATTTTCACGATGAACGGGACCATCCAACTCCACAATGAGGCTTGCCTTATGGCAATAAAAATCGTATCTGCTCAGCCTCAGTAATACTGAAATGAAATCCTGCTCTTTTCCATCCTCACCCCTATCCCCTGGCCCCTTCCCCC
>JAFGKK010000065.1 GCA_016928575.1 Anaerolineales bacterium | reverse complement strand
GTACAATCTCGTCGCTGATGATGGAGGGTTGGTATGGGGCGGCCGGATTACACCGGAATCGGTGGCCGAATTGACCGGAATTTGCATAAAAGGTTCAAAATCCGGTTTTCAGCTCCCCAACTCGATGCGAGAATGAATAACGGCGCAAACTGACGCCGAAAAAGCAATCCGAATTTGAAGAAAAATTGTGACTGCTCAGCCCATCCCATATCGAAGAGAAATTCTGCGCGTTTCCTTCCTCACCCCTATCCCCCGTCCCTCCCCTCGCTTCGCTAGAGGACAGGCTTTCCCCCTCTCCTGGTGCCTGCCCTCGCGCCTGCCCTCGCGAAGCGGGGGAAGCGAGGGTATGCCAGGAGAGGGGGAAGGGGTGAGGGGTTGGGGGTGAGGAAGGAAACAAGTCCAGAAGGCTGAGCAGTTGCGAAAAATTTTAACCATGACACTGTCATGTCCGGATCGTGACCCACTCCCGGGGCGATAATGACGCGCGCCTATGGAAAATGAGCCGGTAAATCTGGATAATGCAAATATGACAAACCCCTCCCGGCCATCCAAGGAGAACGTTCGAACGCAGGATTCGGCCACCCTCCCCAAATCGGTGAGGATGGAATTATCAAATAAAAAACAATCATCGCCACCGATTTGGGGAGGGAAGGGAGGGGTCTCCCGCCGCAGTGTTCTCAAAGCCGGCTGTTTGGGCGCGGCGGCGGCCGGCGCGGCGGCGTGCGGGGCGGCCGGGTGGATTTCCGCGACCGCGCCCGACCTCCCGCCCGTGGAATTGAAATCCTTCCATTTTGGAGCAAAAGAAATGAAAAAGGTGCTTGTTGCATACGCCAGCGCGACCGGCACAACGGTCGGGGTCGCCGAGGCGGTCGGAAAGACGCTCGGCGGGCGCGGATCCGCGGTCGATGTCCGGCCGATGAAGGACAATCCGCCCGTCGCGGGATACGAAGCCGTCCTGATCGGCAGCGCCATCCAGGGCGGAAAGCCCCTGCCCGAGGCGCTCGATTTTCTCCGTGCCAATCGGGCGGCGCTTCAAGCGGTTCCTGCGGCGGTGTTCCTCGTGCATTTCTTCTTCCGCAGCGAACGCGAGGTGGACGTGAAGATGCGGGAATCGTATATCGAGGAAGTCCGGCAGCTTCTTCCGGCGGCGCCGATCCGGTTCTTCGCCGGCCGGTTCGACGGCCGCACGACCGCCTACGGCTTGCCGAAGTGGCTGGTCCGTCTCACCCCGACCATCGACCGCCGGGACTGGGGTGCGATCCGCGCTTGGGCGGAGGGAATATTCGTTTAATCATTCTCCATCCCATCCCACCTCCCCTTGTCCCTCGCTCCGCTCGGGAAAGGCGCTCGGGATGTTCCCCTCCTCCCTCCCCTCGCTTCGCTCGAGGACAGGTTCCCGTATCACGGGAAGGGAGGAGGGGGTGGGGGAGATGGGATGGGATGGCAAAAAGGAGACGGACATGCTTCACGGAGAAAATCTGACACTGCAATACAAAGACGGCGAAGGTGTGGTGGAGGCTCTGCACGAAATTTCCTTCCGCGCCGGCGACCACCAGTTCATTGGAATCCTCGGGCCCTCGGGCTGCGGCAAGAGCTCGCTGCTCTACATGCTCAGCGGGCTGCGGAAACCCACGCGCGGCGAGGTCTACCTCGACGACCGGCCGTACAGCAAGATGAGCGAGACCGAACGGACGGCGCTTCGCCGAACCGAGTTCGGCTTCGTCTTCCAGCAGCACTTCCTGATCAACTACCTCACCGCGCTGGAAAACGTGATGGTCTCGGCGCCGGTGCAGGATGCGGCCCACGCCGAGCAGGCCAAGGCGCTCCTGGTGGACCTCGGGCTGGGGAACAAACTGCACCGCTTCCCCTACGAACTCTCGGGCGGCGAGCGCCAGCGGGTGGCGATCGCCCGGGCGATGATCCACCGCCCGCGGATCATCTTCGCCGACGAGCCGACCGGGCTCCTGGACCGGCGCACGGGGCTGCAGGTGATGGCGCTGCTGCGATTCTACCGCGAGCAGGGCAGCCTGATCGCGGTCACCCACAACCCGGAGATCCTGGCCGAGGCGGACCTGATCCTGCGGTTGCGCGACGGGCAGATCGCCGGGGTGGAAGACAGGGTCGCGCGCGCCGCGCAGGCCGGGGCGAATGATTCCGCCGGGCTTTCCTGAATCGACTCAAATTCACAGAAGGGCATGCAGTATGAATCCTCTATCTCCTTTCCGGTATTCCCTCCGGCATCCGCGGCTCATGCTGGCGCTCACGGCACTCCTGGCGCTGACGGTCGCCGGCCTCTACCTCTTCATCGGCCTGGCGCAGGAAACCTACATCGCCCCGGCATTCGAGATCAGCCGCTACCTTTCCAAATTCAGCCTGGTCCAGCCGAACGAGGCGCAGACCCTGGCGCCGGAAACGGCCGCCAGGATCTTGGCCTCCCCGGATGTGGCGCGCGTTCTCCCGCAGAACGATCTGCGGATTAAGGTGACGAACATCGGCGGCGCGAACTTTCCGTTCCGCTTGATCGGTTTGAAGGCGGAGGATGTGGAAACGGTGCTTTCGCAATCGGGCGTTTCGCTTGCGGAGGGCCGCCTGCCGGCCCCGGGAAGCAACGAGGTCGCGCTCTCGCGGGAAATCGCCGCCGCTCTGAAATTGAAACTCGGCGATTCCTTCGACCGGACGACCGACGGCAAGGCGTATGCGAACATCGTCAGCCCGCTGGTGCTGAGAGGGATCCTCGAAGGCGACGTGCGCCTGGGAATCCTGTCCTACGATTTCCTCGCGGCGAGCGAAAGCTACCGCAGCCTGAAGGCCGAAGGCCTCTTGGTGATCGCGGGGCCGGGCCGTGGGGCGGCGATGGAGGACTATCTGCTGCGGGAGGTGAAGAGCGCTTCCATTAAAACCTACACCTACGCCTCGGTCTCCGAGCAGACGGCCAAGGATCAGAAGCTGTTGTACCTGCTCGGCGTGCCGATCGTGCTGCTGGTCTCCGCGGCGATCACCCTGGTCCTCGGCGCGGTCAACCGGCTGGCTTTCACCCGCAGGCTGGCGGAATTCGGCACGCTGTATGCGCTCGGCCGGCGGCGGGAGAGCCTGGCGGCGCGACTGGCGCTGGAAACCGCCGGCCCGGCGCTGGCCGGATGGACCCTCGGCATCTTGCTCGGATGGATCGGGCTGGCGTCGGTCGACGCCGTCCTCTTTTCCCCGCGGGGATATGCGATCGACGTTTTTGCGCCGGTTGCGATTCCCTTCGTGACGGCCGTTCCGCTGGCGGTGATCCTCTCCGCGGTGCTCTCGGCCTACCGCGCGCTGCGGCGAATGGATCCGGTGGCGGTCGTCGAGCGCGGGCAGTTGGCGATGGAGCCGGAGAAAAATGAATTTACTGGACGGAATCGGTCTGCGGATCCGCCCCGGCCCCTTGCGCCGCGGACCTACTACCGGCGCCACGGCCGGCAGGCGGGAACCCTGATCGCCTCCGCCCTGCTGCTGATCCTCGGGACCGGACTGCTATTCCTGCTCTTCGCGGCCGGGGTCGACGCGATGCAGCCGGGGCTGAACGTCCTGAGCCGGATGAGCGCGGTCTCGCCCAACCAGGGCGAGCTCGATCCGGCGCTGCGGGGCCGGATCCAATCCAATCCGATGGTCGAGCGCGCGATCGAGGTCTATGCCTTCGCGCCGATGAAAATCTCCATCCCGCCGATGTTCCCCAGCAAGCCGGTGGAAACGCTGTGCGTCGGCGTGGAGGATCTGGAATACCTGGCCGGCCTGTATGGGCTCGAACTGGCGGAGGGCCGCCTGCCGCGGCCGGGCACCAACGAAATGGCGATTTCTTGGGCGGCGGCGAAGAACCGCGGCCTGCGCGTGGACGACGTGCTCGGTGATCCGGATCGTCCGGCGTATCCCGGCGCTCCGGCGCTTCCGGTCCAGATCGTCATTTCGGGCGTCTTCGCTCCGGGCAAAACGACCGCCGAGGATACCTGGCTCTCGTTCATGTCGCTCGAGTTCGTCGAACCGTATCGGCAGTCCGGCCGGTCGCTGATCCTCGTCCCGCAAGCCGGCCAAAAGCGGGCGATGGACGCCTGGCTGGAGGGGGAGATCGCCGGAGAGGGACGGATCGTGCTCACCTATGCGAATCAACGGGCCGCGCAGAACCGGGAGATGAGGTCGATGCTTGCCACCTTCGCGCTGATGGAATGCGTCGTGGCGCTGGTCGCGGCGCTGGCGCTGGCGGGCTTGCATTCGCTGTTCCTCGCCGGGCGCGAGGCGGAGATGGGCGTGCTGAACGCGCTCGGGTACGCCCGCGGAAAATTGGCGGGGAGGATCCTGGGCGAAGCCCTCTTCCTGCTCTCGGCCGCCTGGGCCGCCGCGGCGGCCGGATGCTTCCTCATCCTGCTGTTCCTGCAATACGGCGTTTTCGCCGCGGCCGGATTGAACTTGAATTTCCTGAACCCCGTTCCCTGGCTGGCCACCCTGCCGATTCCCGCCGCGGTGCTCGCCGCGTGCGCCGCGCTCACCGTCCGCCGACTCGGGCGGATGGATCCGATAACCGTTATCGAAAGAAGGATGTGATCCGTGAACCCGCTATCCCCCTTCCGCTATCACCTCCGCCACAAGCGCCTGGCTCTGCTGCTGATCGCGTTCCAAGCCCTGGCGGTGGCGGGTCTCTATCTGCTGATCGGCTTGATGAATGAATCCTATATCGCGCCCTATTACACGGTGAACCGGTATTTGGAGAAGTTCAGCCTCATCCAGCCGGATCAGGGAAACGCGCTCCCCGGGGAGTTCACCGGCGGAATTCCCGCCAATCCCGA
This sequence comes from Anaerolineales bacterium, assembly GCA_016928575.1. Lineage (NCBI taxonomy): Bacteria > Bacillati > Chloroflexota > Anaerolineae > Anaerolineales > Anaerolineales bacterium. Next base: position 7,620 of record JAFGKK010000065.1, on the reverse strand, counting down.
CGTCGAGCGGGCGGTTCCCTACGGCTCCCTGGATATCATGGTGCCGAACCTGGGCGGACTCATGTTTTCCTTCCGCCTGATCGGCCTGCGGGAAGCGGACGTGCCCGCCGTGATGGACAGCTGCAACGTCATCTTAAAGGAAGGGGAGTGGCTGGAGCCGGGCACGAACGGCGTGATGCTTTCCGAGGAGGTCGCCCGGGCGCTCAAACTGAACCTCGGCGACGAAATCGGCCGCGCCGTCGACGAGACGTACTATCCAGCGGTCACAAGTCCGTTCACGCTGGTCGGCATTCTCTCCGGCGACGTCCGTCTGGCCGTGGTCTCCTACGAATATCTGCAAAGCCGGGAAGCGTACCGCCAACAGGCGGTCTCCGGCCTGCTGGTGCTGGCGCGGCCGGGCCGTGAGGCGGCCGTGGACGAATTTCTGGTCCGCCGGTCCGCCGGTGCGCCGTTCGAAACCTACGGCCTCCACTCCCTGGAGAAAATTGCGGCGCAGAGCAGGATGGCCGTCGTCCTGGCCTTCGGCCCGATCGTGCTCCTGATCTCGATAGCCGTCGGGCTGGTGATCAACGTCATCCACCAGATCGCCTTCACCCGGCGGCTGCCGGAATTCGGCACCTTGCTGGCCGTCGGCCGCGAAAAGGGGTGGCTGGTGCGGCGGCTGGCGCTCGAGATTTCCCTCCCGGCGGTCCTCGGTTGGATCCTCGGCGTCGCGCTGGCGGTGGGGATGATGGCTGTCCTCAGCAGCGCGCTCTACGCGCCGGCCGGATTTCCCTTCCATCCGCTCGAACCGCTGGCGATTCCGCTGCTCATCCCCATCCCGCTGGCGGTGATCGGCTTCACGCTGTGGAGTGTGACCCGCGCGCTGGGGCGGATGGACGCGGTCGCGATCGTCGAACGCGGGGACTTAAGCCTGGAGGGCCAACCCCGTCCGGCCAAGGGCAGAGCATCGCAGCCCAAACCGCTGGCGGCCGCTACGTTCTACCGGCGCCACAAGCGCCGGGCCGCGATGACGGTCGGCGCAATGGGGATGATGGTGATGGGCGTTGCGCTGCTGGTCTTCATCATGACCGCGGTGTTCGACGTGGCCAAACCCAGCCTGAACAACCTGAGCCGCATGAGCCTGGTTTCCCCCGACCGTCCGGATCTGGAAGACACGCTCGCCGGAAGGATCCGGTCTTCGCCGCTGGTCGAGCGGATCATCCGGACCTATCCGGTCTATGCCATCGACATCGTCCTCCCGCCGGTCAACACGTTCAACCCGGCGGAAACGTACGCCGTCGCGGCCGAGGATCTGGACTATCTGGCCGGACTTTACGGCTTGGAATTGGCCGAAGGGCGGATGCCGAAGCCCGGCGCGGCCGAGATCGTCCTCCCCTGGGCGCTGGCGAAAAACCGCGGGCTTGCGGTGGGGGACGTCATCGGCGATCCGGACCATCCGGTTTACGAGGGGGCGCCGACGCTGCCCGCTGCATTGACGATCTCGGGGATCTTCGCCCGGGCGGAGAACCGGGAAGAGGAAAACTGGCTGAGCTTCATGTCCTTGGAGTTCGTCGAGCCGGCGTGGGGCGAATGGAAAACCGCTCCGGCGCTGATCGTCACCGCCGGATCCGGACAGAAGGCGGAGCTGGATGCCTGGCTGGAAGGGGAGATCGGCCCGATGGGAAGCAACGTGCGCACCTTCGGAAAACAGCAGGCCTTCCTCCGGGAGATCACGGCGATGGGTTTGTTCACCATCTCGCTGATGGAAAGCGTCATTGCGCTGGTGGCGGCCCTGGCCCTGGCCGGACTCAATTATGTCTTCCTCACCCAGAGGCGGTCGGAGCTCAACCTGCTCAACGCGCTGGGATTTTCCCGCCCGCAGCTAATCCGGCGGATCGGGCGCGAGACGCTGTTCACCGTCGGCGCCGCCTGGCTGGCGGGCGCGCTCGGATGCGCGGCGCTGGCGGCGCTGATGCAGGCCGGGATGTACGAACCGGTCGGTTTCCGGCTCGATTTTTTCAATCCCATCCCGTGGTTGTTCACGCTGCCTGTGCCGGCCGCAGTGCTGGCGGTCAGCGTCGCTACGGCCGCCGCCATGCTCTCACGGCTGGATCCGGTTGCCGTGATTGAGAGGAGGACGTAACCCATGAATCCGCTGTCCCCGCTCCTGTATTACAGCCGCCACAAGGCCTGGACTCTCGTCCTGGCCGGCCTGCTGGCGTCGGCGTCGGTGGCCGTCTACCTGGTCATCGGATTGCTGTACGAAACCTACATCACGCCGCTCTACGTCACCAACCGCTATCTGAGCCGCTTCAGCCTGGTGCAGGCCGAAGATGCATCCGCGCTCGATCCAAGCGCGGTGGAGGCGGTCCGTGGAAATCCGGACGTCGCGCGGATTCTCCCGCAGCGCAGCCTCGAGCTGTGGGTTCCGAACCTCGGCGTGACGGTCTCGCCCTTCCGCCTGATCGGCCTGCGGGAGGAGGACCGCGGCGCGGTTCTGGAGCTGTGCGGCGTGGAGTTGGCCGAGGGACGGTTGCCGGAGAGCGGGACCAACGAAGCCGCGCTTTCGCGCGAGATCGCCGCCGCGCTCGGGCTGGGGATCGGCGGAACGATGGAGTGGTCGGCGGATGAAATGGCGTACGTCTCGCTGGCCGCGCCGCTGACCGTGGTGGGATTGCTGGAAGGAGAGGTGCGGCTGGGTATCGTTTCCTATGAATACCTCTCCGGGTCGCAGCCATACGGTGGCCTGACGCGCGACGGCTTGCTGGTGATCCCGCGGCCCGGCCGCGGCGGGGCGGTGGACGATTTTCTCCGCGGGAGCGCCGGGGAGTTTCGCTTCGTGCCGGCGACCGATTCCCTCTTCCGGGAGAAGGCTGGCCGCGACCAGCGGGCGATGATCGCGATCGGCATCCCGCTCGTCCTGCTGGTGACGGCCGCGATCGCGCTGGTGGTCGGGTCGGTCAACCGGATCGTATTCCTGCGCCGGCTGCCGGAATTCGGCACCCTGCTTGCCGTCGGACGCGACAAAGGCTGGCTGCTTCGGCGGCTGACGGCGGAAACCGCTTTGCTGGCGCTTCTCGGGACGGGCTTGGGAATCCTTACGGCTTGCGGGGTGATGGCCGTGATCAACGCCGCCTGGTTCGAGCCGAACGGCTTCGGATTCCCCCTGGTCAATCCCGTGGAACTCCTCACCGTCGCGCCGCTTCCGTTGGCGGTGATCGGCTTCACGCTGTATTCGACGATGCGCGCGCTGTGGAAGATGGACCCGGTGGCGATCGTCGAGCGCGGCGAGCTGAGCATGGAGCAGGCGCGGATCGGCGGCCGGGGATCCGGATCGCTGAAGCGGCCGCTGGACCCGGCGGTTTTCTACCGGCGCCACATTAGCCAGGCGCTGGCGCTCGTCGGCGCCACGGCGCTGATGATCATGGGAACGGCGCTGTTCGTCTTCATTGCCGAGATCTTCGACGACGCCCGACAGCCGATGCTGCACCACCTGCAGCGGATGAGCCTGGTTTCGCCGGGAGGCGCTCCGATCAACGAGGGGACGGAACAGGCGATCCGCTCCTTCCCATCCACTGGGCGGGTCATTCCGGCCTACGTCTTTTCCGCGCTGGGAATCGACATCCCGCCGGTTACGCCCAACTATCCGGGCGAAACCTACGCCGTCTCGGCCGACGACCTGCTTTACCTGGTCGACCTCTTCGGGCTGGAGCTGGCGGAGGGCCGCCTGCCGCGCGCCGGTACCAACGAATTGGCGGTCCCCTGGACCTTCGCCCGCAACCGCAGCCTGCATGTCGGCGATATCATCGGCGACCCGTCCGATCCGCTTTACCCGGACGCTCCGGGCCTGCCCTCGCCCCTGGTGGTGTCCGGTGTTTTCCAACCTGCGGAATCCTACGCCGCGGAGAACTGGCTTTCGTTTGCCTCGCTGGAATTCGTGGAGGCCGGCCGAGGGGATTGGGCGGGCCCGCTCTCGATGATCGTCCTGCCCCGCGCCGGGCAGAAGGCGGAACTCGACGCGTACCTGGACCGTGAGGCGGGCGGCGGAGAATTGCGCGTGCTCACCTACGGCAACCAAACCGCGGAATTCCGCCGGCAGGAGCGCGAGCTGGTGGCGGTCCTCGGCCTGCTCGAGGGGGTGATCGCGGCGGTGGCGGCCCTGACCCTGGCCGGATTGAACTACGTCTTTTTCCTGGGCCGGCGGAAGGAATTCGGGGTGCTGCAGGCGCTCGGGTTCACCCGCCGGCGGCTGGTGTGGCGCGGGGCATGCGAGGGATTGGCCGCGGCCGGGGCGGCCTGGCTGGCGGCGGTTTTGCTCTTCGCCGCAATCGCCATCGGAATTCAATTGTGGCTCTATACCCCGGCCGGGATCCAGCTTAATTTCTTCAATCCGACTCCCTGGCTGTTCACGCTGCCGGTGCCGGCGGCGGTGACGGCGGCGGTCGCGGCCGCGCTGGCCTGGATGCTCTCGCGGATGGATCCGGTGGAAGTGATTGAACGAAGGTAATCGGAAACCACACTGGCGGCTGCCTGCCCGGAGGGCGCGGGTTCCTCGGGATTGGGATATCAGCGCGAAGGGATGCTATGACTATCCGACTCGATTACGTTCCGGGGACCGGCAACTCTTTGCATGCGGCGCGGGAATTGCGGCGCAGGCTGCCGGAAGCAAGGCTGATCCCGATCGTGGGATCGTTGCGACGGAGCGCGATCCAGACCGGCGCCGATGCGGTCGGATTCGTTTTCCCCAATTTTTGCCTGACGATCCCGATCGCGTTGCGGGATTTTCTGGACAAGGCCGACCTGGCCTCCGCGCGGTATCTCTTCGCGCTGTGCACCCGGGGCGGCAGCCATTCGGAGGCGTTTGACTATTTGGACGAGCTTCTGGCGAAGCAGGGGAAGAAATTGAACGCCCGAGTTAATGTCAACATGCCCTGGAATCATATGATCGACCAGAACCTCCCGGCGACGACGAATGACGAAGCCGTAATCCGCCGTTTGGAAGCCGGCCTGCAAAGCGCGCTGGACGGATTCGCAAAATCCATCCTCGCCCGCGAAGCGTACGGGAGGGGGAGGATTCGGAAGCCGGGCGCGAGTTGTCGTTCGGGATGAAGCTGTTCGACCGGCTGCTCCCGAAATCCCTCAACTGCGCAGCCCACGACTACATGTATCAGCGTCTCGTCCGCTTTTACAGCGATCCGGAATGCACGGGCTGCGGGATCTGCGAACCGGTTTGCTTAAGCGGAAAAATTCATCTGGTGGAGAAGAGACCCGTATGGAAAAAGGACGTCCGCTGCTACGCTTGTTTTGCATGCATCAATTATTGCCCGCGCCGGGCGATCCAGGTGGAATCGAGGTTTCCGATACGATCCAAGACCCGCGAGAACGACCGCTACCACCATCCGTCGGTGACGTACAGGGATATCGCCGCGCAACGGCAAACAAACGGCGTGAAGCAAACAGATGAATGAGGCTGCGAAATCGCTTTCAAAGCAACCCGGCCCGGGAATTCCGCCATCGCTGCGGCCCTGGCCTGAACTCCCCCGCGGAGGAATCCGGCGGCGGCGATGGAGGTCGGGGGAGTTAGGAATCCCGTAAATTTGGATGGAAATCAGATTCCTCGGAGAAATCTCACAGACTATCCCGCGCCCCCCCCTTATAAATCCGCACAATCCATGGTAACAATTATTCGTGCAATCCGTGGCAAGGCATGCCCGGATCGGAGAGGAAGCCTCATGGAGCTTCGTTTCGAAAACGGCGAAAAGCACACACTCGTGCGCGCGTCCCTGCTGGCGGAACTGGAAAAAGAGATCCGGGCTTTCCAATCCTCCCATGCGCTCAACGATTTCCAAAAGTGGATTGTGAACGACCTGTATAATTTCACCCTGCCGGAAACGGGCTTCCCGATCGAATCGATTCTGCTGCTGACCCTCCCGCACCCGATTTATTCCGAGGTGACATTCCTGCATAACAATCGGCAATATCGGTGCGTTTCGCTGGTCAGTTCGGATTTCGAAGGCGCGCGGGCCGCGGTGAAAAGGGAATCTGCGAGGCTGGGTTTCCGCGCCGTAGAGGCGAGAAAGCTGCCGCTGAAACGGTTGGCCGTCCAGAGCGGGTTCGCCCTTTTCGGCCGGAACAACATCACCTACATCGAGGGGCTGGGCAGCAATTTTTCGTATCTGGCGTTTTTCACCGATATTCCCCCGGCGGTCTCGGCCCTGGTTCCGGCCGGGGTCGCGGCTGTATGCCGCAATTGCCGGACGTGCATCCGCAACTGCCCCACCGGGGCGATCCGGCCGGATCTGTTCCTGATCGACAATGAGCGGTGCCTTTCCTGCCTGAACGAATCCCCCGATCCCTTTCCCGATTGGCTCCCGCCGGCGGTCCACCATTCCCTATACGATTGCATTAAATGCCAGATCATCTGTCCGATGAACAAAGATCACCGCGACAACAAGGGGAAGGCCGTCCACCTCACGGAGGAGGAAACGGCGCTGCTGCTGGCGGGGACACCCTTTGCTGAATACCCTGCGCGGCTGAAGGAAATCGGCGGATACCTGGGGTTGGATCAATGGCCGGCGGGGATAGCCAAGAACATCAGGACGCTCATCGAGAGGGAAGACGGCGGCTAGCGGCGGATGTTTTCATCCTGCCCGGCGGCCGGATCCGGCGAAAAAGACCGAACGCAGGCTGGCACAAGTTACGCCGTAATCTTGCTTAAGAATCCGGCATCGCCGGCCGGCGGGGCCAAGGACATCCCGAGCAACCAAATCCATAAAGGGCTGGCATGGTGAACGAAGATCGTGTTCATCGGATCGGCCCCACAACCCCCGACAAAGCCGGCAGCTCGGGGGAATGGAGGCGGTTTTTAAGCGATCCCATTTTCGGCAGCGAAACCATCCTTATAAAAACCGGACTGGATCTCCTCCGACCCGGCGGAGTTAGCGACGCCGAAACCATGCGGATGCTGCTCGAAGACCTCTACGCCCGCGTCATCGTCGTCGAATCCTACTCGCTGGCCCATTCGCTGAGCCTCTCGGAAAGGGGGGGAATGCTTCCAGGTCGGGGAAAACCGTGGAGTGGAAGTGGCTGATAAAGGGCAGCGGCTGGAAGTGTCTGATGGACAATCCCGACTGGTATTGGTTTAAGCGGGAGGGGGCATTGGGAGCGGCTCAGGGAAGAAGACACGGCCTTCCTCGGGAAAATCGGGTTTGCGGACCTGTTCCGGGAATTCAACGTGGCGTACACCAACGTGACCGAGGAAGTCTGGCGCGGCCGGATGGCGGATCCGGCCGAGGTCAAGCGGACGTTGGAATTGCGGTTCAAGCCGGTCCGATTCGAGCGGCTCTACGGGATGGTTCCGCAAACACTCTACGACCTTCGCGGTTCGCCCCTCCTCAGTTGCGCCCGTTTGAACATGTACGCCGGTTTCACATTCAAGGATCAGTTTGGAATGATCCCGGGTCCGATCCGGGCGTGGTGGCACGGTCTCGACACCCATCGGGTCGCCGGGAAAGTCGGGGATATCATAAGAATTTTGTATCTCCTCAGCCTCCCGTCCCTGCCCTTTCCTCACCCCCAACCCCACAACCCCTTCCCCCTCTCCTGACTTATGCCAGGAGAGGGGGAAGGGGCCAGGGG